>SLFV01000177.1 GCA_007124075.1 Roseimaritima sp. | reverse complement strand
CTCGTCACTCAGCATACCTTTTCAGCGCCACCGACTGTGGATGTATGGGGACTGCCATTCGCCCAGGTGACATTGAAGCAAACGCTAGACCACATTGGTCAGATGATCTTCGATCGTGTACCGCGGTTTATCATTACCGCCAATTTAAATTACGCAATGTTAGCGGCCAGCCAAAACGATTTAGCCTCACTCTCCCGCCAGGCAGCCATGATCCTAGCAGACGGGCAGCCGATTGTTTGGCGATCGCGACTGCACCGCCGTCAGTTGCCCCAGCGAGTTGCAGGCAGCGAGCTGATCTACCGATTGGGCCAGCAATCAGCCCAGCGCGGCTGGAGACTGTACTTCCTGGGAGCCGCTCCGGGGATTGCTCAGGCGTGTGCAGACAACCTTTGCCGGCTCTACCCGGGCTGTCAAATCGCGGGCGTCGACTCGCCGCCATTTCGAGCCTTGTCGGCGGCCGAATCCCAACGGCAACTGGACCGCATCCGCGACGCCAACCCTGATATTTTGATGGTCGCTTTTGGACAACCCAAGGGGGAAATGTGGATCGCGCAGCACTATCAGGAACTGGGGGTTCCCGTCAGCATGCAACTGGGAGCGTCATTTGACTTCGTTGCCGGGGCGGCTAAACGAGCACCCAAGCTCTTCCAACGCACCGGGCTGGAATGGGCCTATCGGATGATGCACGACCCGCGTCGGCTAGTGCCTCGTTACTGCGGGAACGCGGCATTTTTGTCCAAAGCGTTACTTGCGGATCTGACCGGGCGTTGGTCGCCCGCAGGCCGCCTGTAGGGACATCCGGAATTGTCCCATGTCGCCGATTTAAGCCGCACTTCGAGCCGCTTGGCTGTAGAACTCGCCGATTTTTTCGACGACAAACTCCTGCTCGCCCGCAGTGAGTTCGGGGAACATCGGCAAGTTAAGGATTTCAGCGCACGCTCGGTCGGTCTCCGGGAGTGTGACGTTTGCAAACGATTCGTCACGGTAACACTCCTGACGATGGACCGGGATCGGATAGTAGATCTCCGTGGCAACCCCCTGTTCACTCAGGTAAGACCGCAGCGCATCCCGCTTGCCATCGCGGATTCGCAGGCTGTATTGATTCCAAACATGATACGCCGCCTGATCCAGTGTCGGGATGGTCACTTGCTCCGCCGCAACGGCTTTATGCAGCAAACGGGAGTAGCGAGCCGCGTTTTCTTGTCGATGACGCACCGCCTCGGCCAGTTTGGCAAACTTGACTCGCAGAATTGCCGCCTGAAAGGAATCCAGGCGACTGTTAATTCCGACAACTTGGTGATAGTAACGAGGACGCATGCCATGCGCCGCGAATAGACGCAGGCGATCCGCCATAGCCGCGTCATCGCTGGTCAGCATCCCACCGTCCCCCATGCCGCCAAGGTTTTTGGTGGGGTAAAAGCTAAAGCAGCCCGCCAAGCCCCAACTGCCTGCCGGACGGCTGTGATACGCCGCACCAATCGATTGTGCAACGTCTTCGACAACCGGGATATCATGTCGCGCTGCAATCCGGCAAATCCGGTCGATCTGGGCACACTGCCCGAACAAATGCACGGGAAGGATCGCCTTGGTACGCGTAGTGATGGCGGCATCGATGGCCGCCGGGTCAACATTGAACGTTTCGGGCAGGATATCAACAAAAACCGGGGTGGCACCAACCCGAGTGATACAGCTTACCGATGAAAAGAAGGTAAAACTGGGAACAATCACCTCGTCACCCGGGCCGATATTCAAAGCCATCATCGCCAACAGCAACGCGTCGCTCCCCGAAGCGCAGCCGATCGCGTGCTCGACCTGGCACACGCTAGCAACTTCTTCCTCCAATTTGACTACATCGGGACCAAATAAAAATCGACCACTATCAATTACTTCCGAAAGCACTTCCAGGAAAGCATCTCTCAGCGGCTCATTGGCGCGAGAAACATCCAGTAAAGGGACCGATTGCACTGCGTTGGTCATGATTGCAGTCCTTTGCCAATCCTTGGCAGCAAGATGTGAATGGAATACCTCTGTTGACGACGACTCCAGCCTCTCCCTACTGAAGTATCCTAGTTGCCTGTCGATGCTACGAAGAAGATTGACTTAGCGTCAAGGTCAACGCGCGTGCAAACGATTGCGATCTGAAACGGTCAAATCGCTGACGGATTGCGTCGTTCATTGACCATTGAAAGCGTATCCCGTATACTTGGTTGCGGAGATCGTGGCATGGGGACGCTGTCGCAAAGGAACAGTGGTTCCCACGCGATTCGTTTTTTTCTTTCACCCGCCTGTATCTCGTGAATTCCGTTTTCCACCTACCGACGACTCGTGTTCTGAACATCGCCTTGATTGCGTGGGTCGCTCTATTGCCAGGCCTGCGTCTGGGATCGTGCTGTTGCGCGATGGGAGCGGAGTCTGGCGTCGTGGCGTCCGATTCATTCAGGGCCTGTTGTGGGTCCAGAACGGACGCGGCACCTTGTTGTTCGTCACAAGCCTGCAGCGATGATCGTCACGTCCCTGGTTTGGCCTGTGTCCATTGCGATTGCCAATACAACCAGTGGCACCTGAGTCAGTTCAGCGTTCGTTTGGCAACTCCCCAGGAGGATCGAGAGCGTGTAATCACGCCCTTTGAATTGATGCCAGCGTGGCTGGCAGCTTCGGATGGCTCTGCGAGCCTATCTACCGCACAACACTCGGTCAAACGCGCGGTCACGTCT
>SLFV01000501.1 GCA_007124075.1 Roseimaritima sp. | reverse complement strand
TTCAGCAATGTACGCATCCCGCGTCCTGCAGGGCTTGTCGATCCGTTGCCAGCAACGGATAGTATGGGAACCGTTACTACCCCATTCCTTCCTTTGACGACCGAAGAATCGAAGATGGCCAATTTAGTCACCCAAGAAGCCCCTGATTTCAAAGCCCAAGCTGTGATGCCTGATGGAACTTTTCAGGAGCTAACGCTCAGCGAACATCGCGGCAAGTACGTTTTGTTGTTTTTTTACCCGCTGGACTTTACCTTCGTATGCCCGACGGAGATTATTGCCTTTAGTGATCGTAACCAAGCATTTGCAGATCTTGGTGTTCAGATTCTGGGCGTTTCGATCGATAGTCACTTTAGCCATTTCGCCTGGAGGAACCTGCCACGATCCGAAGGGGGTATTGGTCAAATCCAGTACCCGCTGATTGCTGATATCAACAAACAGATCGCGCGAGACTTCAACGTCTTACTGGATGACGGCGTCGCTTTGCGGGGGCTGTTCCTCATCGACAAGGAGGGGGTGATTAGGCACCAGGTGGTCAATGATCTGCCGCTCGGCCGAAGCGTGGACGAGGCTTTGCGGATGGTGAAGGCATTGCAATACTTCGAAGCCAATGGCGAGGTTTGCCCCGCAGACTGGAAGGAAGGTTCGGCTACGATCAAACCGACGATTCAACAGAGCAAGGAGTTCTTTGAATCCCAGTACACCGGTTAACCCCGAATTTCCAGCAGCAACCTTCGACCAGCGAACCCAATTGACCATGCGTGCGTATGCACCGCAGATTGGGTTTGTTCTTTGTTACTCGTGGATCTTTGTCGATGTTGGCGCGAATCTTGTCGGACAACGGAGCTTTCAATCCTTCAAGCTTCCTGATTGTTGCGGACGTATCGCAATGGTTGCCGGTGTGGATCACGCCTTTTTGGTTGATTGCGGTCGGTTTGGCTGCGGGGGCTGGTTTGTTGATTGCCTTCTTTGGTATTTTGGCGGGCCTTTCGTTCCTGCCGCCACTGGGCAATTTGGCGCAAAACCGTTTCAAAGCGACGGTGGTTGCGACCTGTCTTTCGCTGCTGATGGGGATCGCACTGTGCGTACAGTTTGTTCCTCAGGTGAATCCGGAGAAATACCGCCTGCACTTGGTCCTACCGATGTTGACCATCGGTGTCCTGCTGGGCTGGGGACTGGTGTATGGTGTTTGGTCCCGGACGCGTCAGGAAATGCTGCAAATCCTAAGCGAAGGTCCAATGCCGTTCATATTGGGGACCGCAGGAATTGTGGCCCTCATTGGGTTTTCTGGCTCCTGGCTGGTGGAAAACCCGCGGGGCATTCTGGAAT
Source organism: Roseimaritima sp. (assembly GCA_007124075.1). Taxonomy (GTDB): domain Bacteria; phylum Planctomycetota; class Planctomycetia; order Pirellulales; family Pirellulaceae; genus Roseimaritima. The sequence goes on along the minus strand of SLFV01000501.1, from coordinate 1,389 downwards.
CGGTTCGGCAGGTTAACCTATTGGATGACGGGACGCGAGTCGTTTCGGTTAGCATTCCGGGGATTGGGGAGGATGTGCTGGCCGACGAAGCTCCTTTTGTGCGAGCCGGGGATCTTCAGTACGATGCTTCCACGATCACGGAACTTTCGGTTGTGGCGGATCGTTTTGTGCGAATTGCGGATGCCAACGATCCGGACTTGTTTTCACGAGCTCCCACGCAATTGATCCCAGGTGAATCGGTTTCGTATCGATTGGGCGAGAAGGCGATTCCTCCGATTCCGCTAGATAGCGATCTGCTGCACATCCAGAATACGGAAACGGATGAAGCGACGATTTCATTCACGTTTGTTCGCAAACCGGCGGTCCGCCAGGCCTCGACGGTCCCCTTGGTGGCATTCAGTTTTTTCCTGTTGGTCGTCGCCTACATCGTTTTTCGGCAAGCAGCCCCGCGGATAGCTGCGGTATCATTGGCGACCGCCAAAAGTGAAATGGCCCAGCCATTGTATTTGGTTTTGCTGGCGCTGGGGGTGGTTGCTTTGCTGTTGTTGATGATCGTTCCTTTCCACACGTTGGGGGAAGACATCAAGATGATGAAGGATTGCAGCTTGACCTTGATCATGGTTTTTGCCCTGGTTCAATTCGTCTGGGCGGCAGGCTCGTCGGTCTCCGAAGAAATCGAAGGGCGCACGGCGTTGACGGTTCTCAGCAAGCCGATCAGTCGTAGCGGTTTTTTGATTGGAAAGTTCTTGGGAATCTTGATGACGGTGCTGGTCCTCTTCATCATTCTGGGGACGGTTTTGGCGGCCACGGTCAGCTACAAACCGTTATTTGAGGCCCGTGAATCGTCGGAGGAGCAGCCTGTGTGGCAGATTGCGCACGAGGAAGTGCTGACGACCTTTCCGCCATTGGTGTTGTTTTTTATGGAGACGGTGGCGATCGGCGCGATCGCGGTAGCATTGGCGACACGACTGCCACTGCTGCCGAATTTCATCATTTGTTTCACGATCTACGTGATTGGCAATTTGACAGCCCCCATCGTTCGTTCGGCTGTTGGGGAAAACGCATTTGTTGCGTTCTTCGGAAAATTTATCGCGGTGATTGTTCCCAACCTGAACGCTTTTAGCGGCCAAGCCGCGATCGATTCCGGGTTGGCAATTCCACCGATCTACCTGGCGGGCGTTTTCAATTACCTGATCTGTTTCTGCATCATGATCCTGATGGTCGCGATGCTGCTGTTTGAAGACCGCGACTTGGCTTGATCGTTGTAACTTTTCAAGTCGCCGCAGCTTGAAGTCCCTGTTCCACCGGTTCGCCGGACCACCATTTCGTAATGTCTTCGGGGTTGCGATGAACGCGGTGGTAGGTTGTGTCCCTCTCCACCGGTTCTCG
>SLFV01000504.1 GCA_007124075.1 Roseimaritima sp. | reverse complement strand
CTGCGAGTCAAAATCCACCCGGAGCAGAGCGAGGTTGCGCTTAACGGGGTCGTCTACTACACTTTTGTAAAAGGCAGCGAAGATTGGAACCAACGGGTGGCTGAAAGTAAGTTCAGCAAAATGGAAGGCTTTGGCCGCGCCGATCGGGGACACATCTGCCTGCAAGACCACGGGGACGAAGTCGCCTTTCGCGATATCAAGATCCGCCGCTTGCTGAAATAGGGGGGACCATGTCCTTCGGTTCGCGCCACCCTTCATGTGAAAATATTCGGCTAAAAACAGCGTTTAAGGGGTGGCCGAGGCACATCGTCCGCGATACAATGAATGCGACCCTCCGACTGGAGAAAGTCTGGCTCTCCCTGAAGTTCCTGCCTGAGGGGTGGCATCCCAGTCATTTTCGGCTTATTTTTTGAAAAATGGTGGCGATCAGTTAGATTAGACTGGTCGTCACCATTCTTCTCGTTTATGCCGCGAGAAGTTTCACGCCCAACGCTGAATTCCACACCTTTGAAACCCAATGAGGATTTGCATGTCTTCACGTTACTTTTTAGCTTGCGCGTTCGTTGCCATCTGTTGTCCGGCCCTTCATGCGGGTGATCTGAAGATACAATTTGTTTTCGATGGTCCCGTTCCCGCCCCCAAACCCGTCGACGTCAACCGCGATATCGAATTTTGCGGCAAGCATGGTTTGGTCGACGAGTCTTTGATGATCAATCCTCAAAGTAAGGGTATTAAGAACGTTTTGGTTTACGTATACACCGGTCGCGGGGGCAGCAAACTGCCGGAAATGCCCGCTGTTGAAGCTGTACACGAACTTGCCAACCTAAATTGCCGGTTTGAACCACACATCGTTCTAGCCCAGGCGGGGGACAAACTGAAGGTAACCAACCCTGATCCTGTGGGGCACAACGCGAATCTCAATTTCTTAAAGAATGACGCGGCAAATTTGATGATACCGACGGAGCAGGAGCGGGTTGTTGACCTGAAGTTCGCAGAACCGGCCCCAATTCCGGTAGAATGCAATATTCATCCTTGGATGCGAGCCTACGTCGTGGTCTTGGACCATCCCTACGCGGCGGTGAGCGACGAAGATGGACACTTGGAGATTAAGGACTTGCCTAATGAAAAGCTGAACTTTCGTGTCTATATCGAAGCGGCCGACGGAGCGTTGAGCGAAGTTGAGATAAACGGCAAGACGGAATCTTGGTCGCGAAACCGATTCGACGTCACAATCGCAGACGGGGTGAACGATCTGGGAGTGGTCAAAATCAAACCGAGCCAATTACGTTTACCGTAGTTAGGCCAAATGTTGTTCATTGAACGTTTCCACGTGTATACGACGTGGAAGACAAGAATCGGTTATTTATCCGGTACGAATCTTCGATAAGCCGCCATCCACGCCAATGACTTGTCCGGTGATCCAGCCTCCCGCTGAGGTCAACAACAGTTCGGCAACATTGGCGATGTCCGCGACTTGGCCGTACCGCTTCAGTGGATAGACTTCGGCCATCGCTTCGCGGCGTCTATCGGATGACAGCAGACGCTCGCTCAAAGGAGTATCAACTAGCGCAGGAGCAATGCAGTTGACTCGCACCTTCGGGGCCCATTCGGCCGCTAGCGTTCGCATCAACCCCTCGACGGCTCCCTTGGCTGCCGAGACGCCTGCATGCATCGGCAACCCTTGACCAACCGCCACGGTGCTAAACAATACAACGCCTGCACGATCGGTTTGCTGCAACCCTGGGTAAGCCGCCTGCAGGACTTTCACCGCACCAAATAAATTGACCTCCAAATCGGCTTGCAAAGCCTCCAGCTTCAGTGACCGAAACACTCCCAAATTGATTGAACCGGGACAGTATGCCAGACCCGAAATCTTTGCCGGCAGATCGTCACTACTTAGGGAATCCGAGGTTGCGTCCCAGCGTTGATGCCCAACCGCAGGGGACGCTTCGATTGGTGGTGGCGTTCTGGACAATACCGTTACCGACGCACCCTGCGCCGTCAGTCGCCTCACGATCTCCAAACCGATCCCGTGACTACCACCAACGACGACGTAATGCTGATCACTCATGTAATCTCCTGATTGGATTTCTGATGGCGCGAACCCTGGCCGCGATGAACGCTGGCCTTACGGCAACGCTCGCTGCAGTATTTGACCTGCTCCCAACACTTAGCCCACTTGCGACGCCACGTCATCGGACGCTGACAGACAACGCAGATTTTTTCGGCACGCACGTCAAGAACCTCGGTGGTGGAATGCAATGTTAGCCTTCGAACCGTTCTCATGCCCTGAGTTTGGCAAAACCGATGTCACTGGACAGCGGGAAGCCATGTTTTACTTCTCCCCAACGCTTCTGGCGGGCTCTGTTGTATCGTACGCACCCGACCAGAGGGGCGTCAGAATCTGACGTTCGCCTTACTGCACGACCCGCCTTGATTCGACCGGCACTGCTGGTTTTGCTGGCGGGAAGGGTTGATGCCACTGAACGCGATCCGGCGGGGACTGTTGATCCAGCCAGTGACCGAGCGACAGCCGCAGACGCGCCAAAGCGCCCGCCGTCGCTTCCCCAAAATTTGTCGTCCCCGCGTCCTCTTCACTTCTCTTTCGCATGACTCCCTTCAATCCCGGGTCGGTCAACACCGCTTCCCCGACCTCTGCTCGCGTGTTGCCAGAGAGCTGACTATAGATCGTTAGGTATTCGACCAATTGCTGCCCCTGACGAAACGG
>SLFV01000238.1 GCA_007124075.1 Roseimaritima sp. | reverse complement strand
TTTTAGAGCGGCTGAACGCCGCCAAGCTCCCTATTTTGCTGACGCTTGGTCGTGGCAAATCGGAGCTTCGTCAACTGCAACTCCCCCCGGTGCCTCCCGAGGAGGTGCCTGGGATGGTCCGGTTTCAGGCGATTCGGGATTTTGCCGCTGCGGGCGAGCGGGCGATTGTTGATTACATCGTCACCAGCCAGTCTGATCGTGGTCTTTCTATCCTCGCCTCGGCGACCTCCCCCGAATCGCTAGCCGTCATCGAGAAAACGTTGGGCAATGCGAGCGAAGTTGACCGGATTGCATTGCGACCGTTAGCCGCCGCCGCGCTGTTTGCAAAGCACCATCCCGGATCCGGCAGCGTCGTTCTGGTGGATTTGCTGTCCAGTGACGTTGATTTAGTGATCCTGCGTTCGGGGAAACCGGTCTTCGTCCGTTCGGTCCGTCTGCCACAGGAACAGGAAGCAAAACGCAAGGCACTGGTTGGCGAAGTTCGACGCAGCATCATGGCATCGCGGAGCACCGAACCGTCAGGCACAGCGGACCCCGGGGGCGGTGGTGGTGAAAAATCAGGTGGCATTGAGCGGATCGTGATTTGGGGCACGCGTCCAACGCACTCCGATGACATTCAACACTTGTCGGAACGGATCGGCCTAACGGTCGAAACACTCGATCCGCTGTCACTGGTGGATGTCGCCCCCGAAATCGTGAAAGGGGCTCCCGCGCACGTCGGAAGACTTGCGCCCTTGATCGGGTTGTTGGACGTGGATGAAGGCGGCAGTGATCTGCTGATCGATTTTCTGAATCCCCGCAAGCCACCTGATCCCAAAAGCTACCGCGATCGCATCTTGCTGTATGGTGGCGCGGTGGCCGCGCTGGCCTTGCTGATCGTGTATTCAATCTGGTCGTCGCTATCCACGCGGGATGGTGAAATCGTCCGACTGCAAAAACAATTGGTGGAACTGCAACCGCTGGTGCAGGCATCGCAGCAGGAGATCGACCGTGCCGAAATGGTTGAAACCTTCTTGGATGGCAACGTGATTTGGATCGATCAGCTACGCCGGATCGCGGAAAAGATGCCGCCTGCGGAAGAGTTGGTTTTGACCGGATTGGATGCCAATATGCCGCAACGCCTGGGAGGAGAGTTATCGCTGACCGGCCGGGTGACTGAGCCAAACGTGGTGGAAAAGCTGCGTCTGTCCCTGCAAGATGAGATGCATCGTGTGACCCGACAGGGTGCCAGTGAAGCACCGGGAGATTCGAAGTATTCTTGGGATTTTCGGGACATGAAGATTATCCTGGAACCGTCCCGCGTACGGATGATGCGACAGGAACGATTGCAAAGCCAAGCACTTGCGTCTGAACATTCCGATGCAGGTTCGGCCGACGTGGTTGTTGCTGGAGCCGAAACCGAGCAGCCTATCAAATCGCCACGCGACTCCGCCGATAGCGAGATCGTTTCGATGGAATCGGAGGGGTTTGTGTTGCCGACCGATGCAGGGGACCAGACGACAGACCCTGCGGAGGGTGAGCAAGAGTCGCCGCAAATAGAGGCAGATCCTGCAGGGGAAGCGACAACCGCAGAGGAGCCGATGGATTCCGACGCGCAACCGCAGCCTCCTGATAACTCCGATGGTCAACAGGGCCCTACGGAGGATACGGCTGCGGAGGATACGGCTGCGGATCTGCAGACCACGGAGGCTCTACAATGAACCAACGCGAGCGGATTCTTTCGGGATTAATCGGCGCGGTCTTGCTGCTGGTGTTATCCCAGTGGGGCCTGAACCGATATCGACAAGCCCGTGACCAGCGGGATCAAAAAATTGCTCAGTTGACCAACGACCTGCAGACTGCGGAGTTGACGCAAGCGATGGGAATGGAAGCGACCGAGCAGATGGAACATTTTGTTTCGCGTTCGTTGCCGTCCGAACCGGACCGCGCTGCGGGGGAATACATTGCCTGGATGCTGATGCTAATGGAAGCGTCGGGCGTCACGGAAACCGCGGTCGCTTACCAACCCAATCTGGCGGGCACGACCAGCCTTTACCGGGTCTACACCTATCGCGCTTCGGCGGCTGGAAGCTTTGAGGAGGTGTTGTGGTTGCTGCACGCGTTTTACAGCACCGACTATCTCCATCGGATTCGCAACGTTTCGTTACGGCCCAGTCCGGCGCGTCGTGCGGGTGAGGTGCAATTGACGCTGGTGATTGATGTACTGGCGTTAAACGAGGCCGCTCCAGACCAGCCTGCGCCGACCCAGCCGTCACATTTGATCGATCAGGATTTCGCTAATTATCGTGAGCCGATTTTGGATCGAAATTTTTTCAATCCCCCCAATCGCCCGCCACAATTTGTCGGCTCGTCGACCATGGAAGCGGTTGTTGGCCGCGAGCTTTCCTTCACTCCGCAATTTGAAGATCCCGATGGTGATCGGGTCGCTGTTAGGCTGGTAGACCCCATTCCCACGGGCGTGCGTTTGGACTCGCGTTCGGGACGGATCAGTGTTCGACGTGACTCCGTGGGGCGGGTTGATCTGCAAGTCGAGGCCCGCGATACCGGGCGGCCCCAACGCACGGTTCAACAAAGAATTGCCGTAAACGTTGTCCCACCGCCAGCCCCCACGCAGTCCTCGCAGCGTCCGCTGGCATTCGATGATGCGACGCAAGCATTCCTAAGCGCGTTGGTTTATAGTCGTGGTGACTGGGTCGCTTGGCTAACCGTGCGCACCAAGGGAGAAAAGCTGGAACTGCGAGCCGATGACACTTTCGAAGTCGGGTCGCTCAAGGGGCGAGTGGTCGACGTGACGCAGCGATTCGTTGAACTGGAGGTCGACGATCGACGCTTCACGCTGGCGTTGGACGGCAACCTAGCTGCCGCAGCCAAACAATCTCAGCAGGACTAAGCATCGGGGAAGGAGCATTCAAGCGGGTAAGGCACAATGCGGTTCCGTGCCCGGTTTGTCCTGAACCGGTTGGGACGCCTTCATTGAGGGGAGGCTGGTGGTTGGTGTGCATTTAGTAGCCATCAACAGCCTGTGCGCTTGCTATCGTCCTGGCACCTTTACATTTTTCTGAGGATCGCCAGCCAACGCACGCTACTGCGTTGCTAGTTCGATGCGACCCAGATCCATCGGCTTCCCTTCAACAACGGTCAAGCGGATGTCCGATTTCTCTGCGTCGTCGTACCTGCCCTTCAACTTGTCGGGGCCACTGAAACTAGCGGACAACACTTTGAAATCTTGCCAGGTGAAAGTCAGACGGTATTCACCCAAGGGCGCTCCGTCACCCGCTTCGTAGGTTGTCAACTCAAAACGCCCCTGAGCGTTGGTGATTCCCTGCGTCACGGTGGGTTGGTTTACGTCGATTCCACCAGCCGGGTGACAAGCAACCAGTACCCCCGCAGCAGGCTGGCCATCAACATAGACCTCTCCCGTGACGGGAATGCACCGTTTTTCGTTGGGATAGCGCGTTTGACAACCAAAAACCAAAAGAGAAACGGGTAAAAACCACAACCAAAGGCCGCTTGGAAATCGCTCCAGCGACCGTATCTGATGCGTGTCAATCATTCAGGGAAACAGCCTCCCCGCCTGCCCGCGTGATCGCAGCGGCAAAGCGGAATGCATCGACGGTTTCACTGACAAACTGCACTGATCCGTCAGCCATCAAGAACATTGCCCCCCCGGGATGGAAACTATGGAAACCAGCCCCGCGCCGATTCGTGCAATTGATCGCACAGGGACCCTCCAGCGGTGCCACTTCGTTACGGGGGGATCCTGCTGGCCAATGCTCCCCATTCAGGTTGTCGCCCCAACCGCCACCGTTACCTAGCCCCAGAAGATCATAGGGCTCAGCGGTACGCTGCAATCGGCCGACGTAGATCGTGCCGCCACCGGTTCGTTCCCCGACGACAATCGTGTTAGAAGTGCCATCCAAAATGTCCGACATTCGACTTGTCCGCGGCGTTCCAACTCCCGGAACATTACTGCCTCCATACTGCAACACTCCGTGCCGCGGACCACCAGAAAAGTTAGCAAATGCAATGGTCGCGAGGGCACCGCGAACCCCCGATACCGCGCAGTAATCCGACGGGGCAGCACGACCGGATATCGGAAATTCCGGACTGTAGTTCCAGTCATAGATTCGTGCTTCCGAACCCCCCGGAGCTGAGGGGCAAATGTAGGTGGGAACCACCGTGGAAACGACACTGATGTTCTGCAAAACCACCGCTGGTGGGTACCCAATGCCTGCCGCCTCGTTGAACGCGGGGACGCGTGAATCGTATTGGTCATACAAGGGTTGCTGTTCCATGAAGGGCAACAGCATCAACCCCCAAACGGTCATGTTCAATCCAGGTCCAATCGTCCCTGTCGGAGTCGTTACAATCCACGAACTGGGGAAGGTTCGGTGGGTTGACTCGTAATTGTGCAACGCCAAACCGATCTGCTTCATGTTGTTGGAACAACTCATCCGCCGTGCGGCCTCGCGGGCGGCCTGCACCGCGGGTAGCAACAAACCGACCAGAACTCCAATGATGGCGATCACGACTAACAGCTCAACGAGTGTAAAGCCTCGTGACCCCGCACTGCGAGTTTTCCGCCCGTTACGTTCATCCATTGCAAATGCTCTCTCTGAAAAATAAGCTAGAAAAACTTGCCCAATCATCAACGGCGGCACCCGCCGCGCCCCTAATATCAGGGATGCACAGCACTTGAATTGCGACGACGGATTAATGGGTCCTCAGTAGTGTAACTCCCAACTTTCCAGAAAGTACCTTCATACGGCTAAGCGGAGGCGAATTTTCACGTGATCTTCATGGATTGGACAGCGTCCATTGATGATCGTGAGCGTTAGGGGTTTGACCGCAACGGCAGTAATCAACGCGGCCAGCAAATCACCGAAACCGATCGTCAGTCCGGGTACGAATGCAAAATACTATGAATACGAACGCGTCGGTATAGACTACTTCAGACTCACCAGCCGAATGGCGCGACGGATGATCAAGGTTTTTTTTAAAACGGAATCCTTCCGCAACAAAGTCAGCACACTTGCAGCCACCCCGGAAGGGGATGGAGGCATCGCCGTAACAAAATCAGTCGGATTGGGATTGGTCGTTGACGCCGGGGATTATCAGTGGAAAGACCGGATTCTCTGCCGTATGCTCCTGCAGCAGTTCAATGGTTCGCTGAATCAGACCGGGGTGCTGATCGGCAAGGTCGGTTGTTTCTGCACGATCCTGACGCAGATCATAGACCTCCCAGTCTCCTGGTTGGGGGCGCTTCAAGCCTTGTCGGACCAGTTTGAAATTTGCCAGCCGAACGGCCACTTGGCCACCATATTCGGGAAACACCCAGACCAATGGCTTGCGGCCCGGCAAATCAGCTTGCGCCCCCTGCATCAGCGGCCACAGGCTGTCACCATCCAGGTTTTCAGGCGGATTTAATCCGGTTGCTGCGCACAAGGTTGGAAACCAATCAGGGAAATAACTCGGGGCGTCATTAACCGCGCCGGGGGGAATCACGCCGGGTAAACGCGCCACCATGGGGACTCGAATCCCGCCTTCGTAGACACTGCCCTTGTAACCCCGCAAGTCGGCCGTGCTATTAAAAAACGGAGGGTCGGCTCCACCGATATGGAAGCCAGGGTCTTGCCGTCCTTCGTGGGTCGCCCCATTGTCGCTGGTAAAAATCACTAACGTTCGGTCCGTCAGTTCCTCGCGATCTAGAGCATCCAAAACCCGACCGACATAGCTATCCAAATCACTGATCATGGCAGCATACCCGGCTCTCGGTCGAGGATGCGGCAGGTAGCCGTTGGCACCACGGTACGGCTGTGCATCCCAGTCCTCGGGAAATTTTTCCACCGATGCCCTCGGCGGGTGTATCGCCACATGGGGCTCCGTAAACGGGAGGTAAAGGAAGAAAGGCTGTCCGGCGTGGTCTGAAATAAACCGCTCTGCCTCGGCAATGATCAACGACGAAGCGTGCGTCTGCCCAATCCAATCCTCCATCCGCACTTCACCTTGGGGCTGTTTGGCATGGCCCGGAATCGGTTTTTCATTGACCAGTATTTGCTGCCGATTGCGCCACAAATATCGAGGATAAAAACTATGGGCGACGGCTTGGCAGTTATAGCCAAAGTAGTAATCGAAGCCTTGCTGATTGGGATCTCCGGTACTGCCTACCGGACCTAAGCCCCATTTTCCCATGGCACCGGTAACGTAACCGGCTTCGCGAAAGACCTTCGCGATCGTTAGCGTCTCGGCTGCGAGCGGATGCTGGCCTTCAGTAAAGTCAGGGAAATGGACACGAGCCTGTAGGTTGCCACGGATTTGCGAGTTCCCCAGATGCAGCCCTGTCATCAGCGTGCAACGGGCAGGAGCGCAGACCGGTGCCCCGCTGTAATGTTGTGTAAAACGCATCCCTTGGGCCGCGATCCGATCGATGTGCGGAGTGGGAATTTTCGTTTGTCCGTAGCACCCCACTTCAGCCCAACCAAGATCGTCTGCCAAAATAAAAACCACATTCACTGGCTCCGCGGTCGCCGGCGAGGACAAACCGATGGAAACTGCGGCCAGGCAGAAGCAAATACGTGAACCAATCGTCATTTTGGATTCCTCCGCGATCGGGAGTGCGATTCGTGCAGACCCTCTCACGCCCCATCGGCAATGAGGTCGCGAATGTTTGCAGGGACGTTTAAATCCACCGAACACCCTTAAGCAACTAGGGCAACCACGATACCAGCGAGAATCAGGAAGTGAAACAGCATTCCGAATAGCGAACAACCGATCCCGATCCAAGCGTGGACCACGCCCTTGATAATCGGGGACCGTTTGTAGTCTCGAATTCCTAAAAATCCTAGAACCAACGCGGCGATCCCCAACGGCAACCCCAGCAGCGGCAGCATGGAGAAGATGCCCAAGTAGTAAGCAATTAACGCCTTGGGGTTTTTGTAGGGAATTAATCCCCCGGTAGCATCCCCTTCCCGCGCCGGATCAACAAAATCAACAGCGTATGCTTGCCCTGTCGTCGGGACAGGGGGGCCAAAAGGATTGAGAGGATCTGGATTTTGTGATGTCACGAAAGAAAATCCTGGAAAACGTTGGTACCGCCCTTGCGGAAAGCCCTAGTGCCCTTCTACTATTCTAACTAGACCGATCCGCCTGGATAGTGCTGTGCGTCAGCTTCGCAGCGCCCACTCAAGAATCTGTCCTTTCCATTCGTCTCCCCCCCGGGTTCCGTTGCAGCGGTCATGGTGTGGTGCGGTATTGAGAGAGGGAAAGAAGCGTAGAAAAGCAGACATACGCCAGTTAGTTATTGATGGGTCGCTGTTTGATCGTGGTCGCCGGAATGGACGTTCATTCAGATTTTTTCTCGATTTCCTCACACCAATCATGAAACCCGATATCCACCCCAAGTACATAGAAATGACCGTAAGTTGCGGTTGTGGCACGACGTTCAAGACGCGTGGCTTGCGTCCCGAGTTGAAAGTCGATATCTGCAGCGCGTGCCATCCGTTTTACACCGGCAAGCTGAAGTTTGTTGACACCGCTGGTCGAATCGACAAATTTCAGAAGAAATTTGCTGCTGGCACTTACAGCAGCCTGCAACCGAAAAAGAGCAAGAAAAAGTAGCGACCATACTGTCCCTACCGCATCAAGCCGCTGCGTTGCCTGCATGTTCAGGGAGCCAGCGGCTTTTTCCTTAGGACGCGTTACTCGGGTTTGGTAATGCATCGCCTACTGGGAAGCGTTTGCAATTTGTTTTTTCCGTCATTAGTTAATTGCTGTTCATGTCGCAGTCCATCCGTGATCTCCTAGAAGAGAAATTGAAACGCTTTGGTGACCTGGAATCCGCGATGGCCGACCCGGTGGTCCAGGGCGATGGTGCGCAGATGGGCGTGATTGCGCGTGAGCACGGTGGCTTGGCGAAGATGGCCAACAAATACCGAGCGTTCAAGCGTTTGACAGAGGAATTGACGGGGTGGCAGGAGGTCGCCGATGATGCGGCCGATGCCGAGGAACGCGATATGGCCAATGCGGAGGTGGAGCAGATCAAGCAGCGACGCGAGCAGGCTTGGGACGAACTGCTGACCATGACGGTCGGTGGGGAGGACAGTCACCGCACGCGGTGCGTGATGGAAATTCGAGCTGGTACTGGAGGCGAGGAAGCCGCGTTGTTTGCCCGCGACCTGTTTGAGATGTACCGCAAGCACGCGGAGCACAAAGGGTGGAAAACCGAGATCATGGACATGAGCGTGTCCGATATGGGGGGGTTCAAGGAAATAACGTTGACTTTCGAAGGCGAGGGGGTCTACCGCGAGTTGCAGTACGAAAGCGGCGGGCATCGCGTGCAGCGCGTTCCCGAAACCGAAACGCAGGGCCGGGTCCACACCTCTGCGGCTACCGTCGCAGTGATGCCGGAACCTGAGGATGTGGAAATCGAACTGAAACCGGACGATTACCGCTTGGATAAATTTTGCGCTTCGGGCCCTGGAGGACAGCACGTCAATAAAACCGAATCTGCCGTCCGCTTGACCCACCTGGAAACCGGGATCGTTGTCCAATGCCAAGACGAAAAGAGTCAGCATAAAAATCTGGCCAAAGCGCTCCGGGTGCTGAAGGCCCGGATTTACGAAAAGAAACGCGAAGAGGAAGCCAATAAACGAGCCGAAACACGGCGAGGGTTAGTGGGTTCAGGGGACCGCAGTCAAAGAATCCGTACCTACAATTTCCCACAAAATCGCCTGAGCGATCACCGCATTAATTTGACTCTGTACAAATTGGACCAAGTCATTGCGGGAAATATGGATGCCGTGACCGATGCGTTAATCGAATACGATCGCGAACAACTGCGGAACGAAATGTAAACCGAAACATGACCAAGCCCCCACAGCAGACCGAAGCATGGACGATCCTGCGGTTGTTGACATGGACAACGGATTTCTTCAAAAGCAGGGGTTCTGATTCGGCTAGGCTGGATGCGGAAGTTCTGTTGGCGGAAGCCCGTGGTTGCCAACGGATTGAATTGTACACCGCGTTCGATACCGAACCGGACGAACGGACCAGGGTCGCATTCCGTGAAATGGTCCGGCGTCGTGCCGAGGGGACTCCCGTGGCCTACTTGGTCGGGTACAAGGAGTTTTATTCACTTAAATTGCGGGTTAACGAAAACGTCTTGATCCCTCGCCCCGACACGGAGCATTTGGTCATCAAGGCGCTGGATCTGGCTAAAGGAATGCTCCAGGGCCAACCGCTGCGAGTCGTGGACGTCGGCACCGGTAGCGGAGCAATCGCCATTGCGGTGGCAAAGAATCTGCCTCACGCAAAGGTGCTGGCGATTGACAACAGTGCTGCGGCATTGGAGATCGCCCGGTACAACGTCAAACAACACGACCTGACAACGCGGGTGATCCTGAAACAGGGCGATTTACTGCAACCGCTCTGTCAGACCGATCCTGTTGATTTGATTTGCAGCAACCCACCGTATGTCAGCCAAGCCGAATACGATGCGCTACCAGCAGAGGTTCGCGATCACGAACCCCAAACCGCCTTGCTGGCGGGAGCGACCGGAACCGAGGTCATTGAACGACTGCTGGCCGAAGCGCTGCAGCACCTGAAACCGGGCGGTTATTTGGTTCTGGAACTAAGTCCAATGATCGCCGATCGATGCATGGACTTGGCAAAATCAACCACCGGTATCGACCCCCAACGCGTCGGGCTGGTCAAGGACCTGGCCGGGTTGAAGCGAGTGCTGTTTGCGGGAAAGGCTCCCGACCCTGGGCAGTCCTGATTGACGACGCAGCAAGAGCATGGCACACCGATGAAACGTCACGAAAAGAACGAGCCCCCTGTCGACGATCGAGGCGAATTGCCAGCGGAGGACCCGTTCCCCGCAGATGCCGATGACGAAGGGCTGTCGCTGGAGGAACTGGGGGCCGCCTATGCCAAGGTGCTGGCTGAAGCTGACAGCGGGTTTGCCGAGAGGGTTCCACCCCAATCGGCTCGGCAGCAATCCGGCTTAGTGCCAGCGGACGATACCCAGCCCGAATCCGCCAGCCAGGACGGTCAACCGGAGGATCCGGAGGAACAGCAGCCGGTTTCGATCGCAGGAATTGTCGAAGCCGCCGTATTCGTCGGCCACCCGGCTAACCGACCGCTGACGGCCAAGCAGATCGCGGGCATGATTCGCAACGTTTCTCCCCGCGAAGTCGAAGAAACCGTCGACGAACTGAATGCCGCCTACGCTGCGGCGGGGCAAGCAATCCGTATCTTGCGGCAGGAGGGCGGCCTGCAAATGGGCCTCGCTTCCGAACTGCAAGACATTCAGCGAGTGTTTTACGGCAAAGTCCGCGAAGCCCATCTTTCGACCGCAGCGGTCGAAGTTTTGGCATTGGTGGCGTACCAGCCGGGCGTCACGGTCCAGACGATTCAAGATCAACGTGGAAAAGAAAGTCTCAGCCACTTGAATCAGCTAGTTCGTCGGCAACTGCTCCGAGTCGAGCGAGTCAAGCCTAAAGAACAAGGTCGAGCCATCGCAACCTACTATCCGACCGAACGATT
>SLFV01000170.1 GCA_007124075.1 Roseimaritima sp. | reverse complement strand
GTTAATGCATCGGTAACGGATGTCGCGACTGCAGGCACGACCACGGGACTGATGGCAAATAACGCCGCGCTGTTGGCGATGCTGTCGGTCACTCCGCAACCGATCGATGGTACCACCGAAAATGGCACGATTCACTGGTCGTTCAACTCGAGCAGTGAAGCCTTTGATTACTTGGCCGTTGATGAAACGTTGACGCTGACCTACACCGTTCGAGCCCAAGATTCGCAGGGAGCTTTCGATACCCGGGAAGTCACCATCACCATCACCGGTACCAACGACGCCCCGGTGATCTCCGTCGAGACAGGTAACAGTTCGGGCGATACACTGGCTGTGACAGGAGATCATTTGGCCACGGATGGTACACTGACGGTCACAGATTGGGATCGTAGTGACTCGGTGACTGCAGCGGTGACTGGCTTTAGCCGCAGTGGTGAAGCGACAGGTCTGACCCTCAGTGATGCCCAGCTACAAGCAATGTTGTCGGTCAACGCCGACGTCATCAACGGCACAAACCAGCAAGGAGCCATCAACTGGTCGTTCGACTCTGACGGTTATACCTTCGGTTACCTCGGTGCCAATGAATCGATCACCTTGGTTTACACGATCACGGTCTCGGATTCCCAGGGAGCGTCCGATACGCAAGACATTACCATTGTCATCAATGGCGATAATGCCCTGCCGGTCATTTCGGTCGAGCCGGGTGATTCCGATAACGATGCGCTAACCGAAACCGATTCAACGTTAACCAGTTCCGGCAGCCTAACGGTCACCGACATCAATACTACCGATACGGTTAATGCATTGGTGACTGGAGTTGTTACTTCCGGTACTGCCAACGGTCTGATCTCCAGTAATGCTGAGTTACTCGCGATGCTGTCGGTCAATCCTCAACCGATCGACGGCACCACCGAAAGCGGCACGATTCACTGGTCGTTCAACTCGGACAGTGAAGCCTTTGATTACTTGGCCGTTGGTGAAACGTTGACCCTGACTTATACCGTTCGCGCCGAAGATTCCCAGAACGCCTTCGATACTCGGGAAGTGGCCATCATCATCACCGGTACCAATGATGCTCCGGTGATCTCGGTCCAAGCGAGCGACAGCGCGGACGATACGCTGGCTGTGACAGGAGGCAATTTGGCCACGGATGGTACACTGACGGTCACGGATTTGGATCGCAGCGACTCGGTGACTGCAGCGGTGACTGGCTTTAGCCGCAGTGGTGAAGCGACAGGTCTGACCCTCAGTGATGCCCAGTTACAAGCAATGCTGGCGGTTAACGCCGATGTCATCAACGGCACGACCCAGCAAGGCATGATCAACTGGTCGTTCGACTCCGCCGGTTACACCTTTGGCTACCTGGGTGCCAATGAATCGATCACTTTGACGTACATCATCACGGTGACGGATTCTCAGGGAGCGACCGATACCCAGGGTATCACGATCGTGATCAACGGCGATAATTCGGCTCCGGTCATCACGGTCGAACCCGGCGACAGCGACACCGATACGCTGGCCGAAACCGATTCCACGTTGTCCAGTTCTGGCAGCCTGACGGTCACCGACATCAATACAACGGATACCGTCAATGCATCGGTCACCGGGGTCGTCACCTCCGGTACGACCCTGGGGCTGCTTTCCCTTGATGCCGAATTACTAGCGATGCTGTCGGTCACATTGCAACCGATCGACGGCACTACCGAAACCGGTGAGATCACCTGGTCGTTCAACTCCGGCAGCGAAGCGTTTGATTACTTGGCCGTTGGTGAAACCCTGACGTTGACCTACACCGTCCAGGCAGAAGATCCCCACGGCGCGACCGATACTCAAGAAGTGACCATCACGATCACGGGCACCAATGACGCGCCCGTGATCACGGTCCAGGCGGGAGACAGCGTCAATCAGGCACTTCCGGTTACCGGAACAGGTCTGATCAGCAGTGGAACGATTTCAGTATCGGATCGTGACCGCAGCGATATCGTGACTGCTGCGATCGTCGCTTTCCGTCGGTCTGGGGATGCGGTTGGATTATCGATGGATGACGAACAATTGCGTCAGATGTTAACGGTCAACTCAGTGCCGATTCACCAGAATCATGATCACGGGCTGGTGCATTGGTTGTTCGATTCCGGCGGCTACACGTTTGGATATCTGGCCAGCGGCCAGTCTTTGACGTTGGTTTACACGATCGAGGTCCGCGATCCTTCCGGTGAAAGTGATACGCAAGATGTGACGATTGTCGTTCACGGAGAGAATGCGGCACCTATCATTTCCATGGAAGCCTCCGATAGCGATCGCGAAACGATGCTGGAGACCGATTCGGCACTGACCGCCAGCGGTTCTTTGACCGTTACCGACATCAACACTACCGATCTGGTTACCGCATACATTCGCTCCGTTACAGTTTCTGGTGTGACAGACGGATTGCAGTCGGATCAGATTGCCTTGCAGTCGATGGTTTCGGTCAACACTTTGGTTATCGGGGCGACGACCGAGGTCGGGCGGTTGGACTGGTTATTTGACTCCGGCAGCGAGTCTTTCGATTACCTTGCCGAGGGCGAAACGCTGACGTTGACCTACCTTCTGGAGGTTGTTGACCCCCAGGGGGCCACAGCGTCGCACCCGATCACAATCACGATTGTCGGCACCAACGACATCCCTCGTTTGACGACGGAAGCGGGCGACGTCGACCGCGTCCGGCTACTGGAACAGGGGACGCGTTTGACAAGCGGTGGATCGTTAACCGCCAGTGACCCCGATCGTACCGATGTTGTCTTTGCGTCGGTCAGCGATGTTGCTTGGGCGGGTGAAACCGACGGCCTGCAATCCAGCCCGCAGCAACTGCTGCAAATGCTGACGGTCGATTCGCTGGCGTTAAACGCCACCCAAACCTCGGGACCGGTTTTCTGGTCGTTCGACTCGGGCGCCGAAACGTTTGAACATTTAAGCATCAACCAGCACGTCCTGCTGACCTACACGATCCTTGTTACCGATTCTTACGGTGCCTCCTCGTCCGCGGTACTGGTCGTTGAAATCGATGGTACCAATCGACCGCCACTTAGTTCGGACGTCAGCTATTCGATCCAAGCGGGACGGACATTGCGAGTCGATTCGCCTGGGGTTTTGACCAATGACTCCGATCCCGACGGCGATCTACTAACCGCACTGCTCAGGCGGCCGCCTGAGTTTGGTTCGCTGGTTTTATCGCCTGACGGTGGTTTTACCTACGTGCCACAACCAGGTTTTTTTGGGGAGGATTTCTTTGAATACTATGCTGATGATGGCCGCTTGCAAAGCGAGATCGCGATCGTGCAGATTGACGTTCAGGGGGTCGTGTTGCCATCGGGTTCGAACGAGCGAACCGATTTCAGTGCTGCCGCCGGGCTGGCAAACCTTTTGCTGAATGGCGAATCATCGAGTTCGAAGAAAAACGAAAGTGACGAGGGTCTGCAGGAGGACGGCTTACCGCTGGTAGCGGCGGAAATCGAATCCGCTTTTTCTTCGGAAGCATCCAAATGGGCGCAACAGGCAGCGATACTGGAGGATCAATTCGGGGGGGACGACGCAGCCGACGCTGCCAACGCGGATCGCATGTACTGGGGCGAGCGAGTCCGTGAGTTTGAATCTCGCGACAGCCTTGCGGCCATTGCCAACTTTGTCGTGAAACCGCGGTCGCAAATGAATGTTTTAGAGTTTGAGCAGATGTATCGATTCTTGGAGCAGGACATCCTCGACTCCATTGTCTGGCATCGCTGGGAGGATCTATCGCAGCAGCACTTCGATGAGACGGAGACGGTCGTGATTGGGACCGCAACGGTAACCGTCGGGTTGGCATCGATTGGTTACGTGGCTTGGATCCTGCGCGGCGGAGCGGTTTTATCCACCGTACTGTCTGCGGTCCCCGCATGGCGAATTCTGGATCCAGCAGGGTTGATTCAGGCGTATCGGCAACCTCTGCCGAGCAAAGATCAAATTGATACGCTGTTCGATGCGAAGCAATAATCCAGATGCAGCAGGCGATTGATGTTTGCCCGCCCGCTCGATTGCCCCACCGACAGCGTCCTGTCACCCGGCAGCGAGGTGGCAGTTTGCGGTACCCCGCACGCCGTGGAGCGTAAGAATCGATTGCTAAGGTCACACGACCGCCGGTTTCCGCTAGCAATGACCATCGAAAAGGGGTCCAGAAAATTCCTCATCGGTACAATCGCGATAACCGATACACTCCATAGAATCGTGCCAGCGATGATCGACAGAAAGCGGTTGTCGCTTTGACTGGTACGTCCACGCGAAGTTCGGCTGATCAACAGAAACCGCAATGAATATAGCATCCAGCATGGCGGTCGGTTCGATCGCCACCCTCGGTGCCGTCGCCGCAAAGCAGTTTGCGACAGCGGCGGGGACATTTTCTGAACTGATTTCCAACCCCAAGTCGGAAGCGGGAGCGACAAATCCAGCGTCTGCGCAATCGAGCTCCGAACGGAAATCGGTGCGGCCCACGGGCTCCCCGTCGCAATGGATTGATCAGATTCAGGACCGAATCACCGAATTGCTCTCGCGTTGGCAGGCAACGTCGCAACAGCCACGGCAAATTACGATAACGGCAGGCGAGATTGTCTCAATCGATCCGCCCGGGGATGCGGACGAGCCCCTTGATTGGCGATTAAACGCGGATCCTGAATTGCGTGAACTTTTGGCGAGTGTTTCTGCTGAGGAAATCGTGTTGCAAGTGCCTGCCACAGAAACACGCTTGACGATTGGCTCGTTGCTAGACCACAATGGGGCGACTGCTGGAGGGTATCCGAATTGGTGAGGAGGCTGATTCGAAATCAGTTGCCCAGAAATGGGTTGCGGGTTCGAGTCCCGTGCCCTCCGCTGCGAGCTGGAACGCCACTGGAACGTTTTCGTTTCAGTGGCGTTTCTTTTTGGTAATACGAACGGTTATTCGCCAAAATCGTTACAGAATCCACTCCCCGCGAATTCTCAATCATCAATCCGTATCGGGAACGCGCTACAACCGCCCGGCGTCATGCTACGGTTTCAGGTAACGCAAGAGGCCGATCATTGATCTAGCCTACCTGCTGCTGATTCGAGCCCCTCACCGGACGTTTATCTCATGCCTCTCATGCCATCTGCGGATCGGCCCCCCGTTTTAGGCAGTTCGCAGCCAGATGTATCGTCGCTTGTAGTCACACTACCCGAAGCTGTTGATGGTTCGTCCGTCGCTGGCACTTCGGACGCACAGCAAACCAGGGGTTTGAAGGCGTTGCATGTTGTCAATGGCCAGCATTTCGCGGGTGCCGAACGAGTGCAGTCGCACCTCGGGCGCTGTTTGCCAAGGTACTGCGTGCAGGCCGATTTCGCCTCTGTCAAACCGGGCCGATTCGCAGATTTATTGGACCGCACGACCGACCCGCTGGGAACAGGATATCGGCTTCCGATGCGATCACGCTGGGACCTTTCGGCTGCGTTCAAGGTCAGTCGTTTGGTCAAAAGCGTGGGGTACGATTTGCTGCATGCGCATACCCCGCGTACTGCGCTCATTGCGTCTTTGGCTGCCCGCTGGTCACGCATCCCATGGATCTACCATGTCCACAGTCCGGCGGCGCGCGATTGCGAACGTGCCTGGGCGAATCGAGTCAACAAGTTTGTGGAACGGATGTCACTGGGGAACTGCGGCCACCTGATCACCGTTTCCGATAGTCTGCGTCAAGAAATGCTTCGGCAAGGTTGGTCGGAATCCCAAGTCAGCCTGGTCCACAACGGCGTTCCCGCGATTCGTTATCAGCGCCGGTCGTTTCCCGCAGTGGGACGACCTTGGGTCCTGGGAATGGTGGCACTGATGCGACCGCGGAAAGGGCTTGAGGTAGCTTTGGATGCCTTAGCGAGGATCCGCGATCAAGGTTTCGATGTTCAGTTGCGATGTATCGGCCCATTTGAATCGTCTGCTTACCAGCAAACGATTGAGGCGTTCGTACAGGACTTGCGATTGACCGATCGCGTCCGTTTTGAGGGATTTGCCGACGATGTCCCCCGGGCATTAGCGGAACTGGACGCGATGATTCTGCCCAGCCTGTACGGCGAAGGTTTGCCGATGGTCGTGTTAGAAGCGATGGCCGCCGCGCTGCCCGTCATCGCAACCAAGGTCGAAGGGACGCCGGAAGCGATCCGCCACGGGCAGGAGGGATTGCTGGCCGATCCGGGTTCTGCCGACAGCCTAGCCGAACAAATCACCGCACTTGTCTCTGGCCAGCATGCTTGGCAACAAATGGCGGAGTCGGCATGCGAACGACATGCGGAGCATTTCTCCGATGACGCGATGGCTCGCAAAACCGCGTTGGTCTACCAGAAGGTCCTGGAAAGCTCACGGACGCGGTAGCCATTGCTGTCCGTATTAGCTGTCTGTCTCGGACGCCCGCTACTGGCTTCGCGGCGGGGGGGCGTCTGCCTTTCTCAGCGACGGTTGTGCGTGCATCAATTGATTCAGTACATCCAACACGTTGGGCAATTCCACCCGACATGCCCGCTCCGCAGGCAGCGGATACAGAGGCAACGTCACCGCCCCATCGCCTCGCACAAGATTCCCTGGCAGCGTCAGCCCAGGCCAAGCGACGGGCAAAAACACCGCAGCCGCCACGGCCTGTTGTGGCTGCGAGCCTGGATCACCAATGAGGATTTCTATTTCGCTGCGGTGTTCCGCGTTCGCCGGGAAGGCTGCATCTTTGTCGTTGGCTGGCCCAACGACTGACGGACAGATTCGGATCACGGACTCGGTGGCCCCCGGAAACACCAGCGGTTGGGGTTGCGGTTCCGCAGGATTCAGCCAGCCTTGCTGATCCGCCTGCTCGCCCCCAGCAAACGATGGCAGTGGCGCCGAATCGGCGGAGAAAAAACCGACGGAACCGGCGAAACCTGTTTGCCAAACCAAAGCTTGACGCAGTGTTTGCGTCATGTCCGGTGCCACTAACACACTGCGTCGACCGACGCCGAAGGCTTCGATCAATCGTATCAACCATTCGGCAATCAAGTCGCTGTCGCTCCCCTGCCAAGCAACGGGATCCACAATCCAAGCGAGATAGCGCCCGTCGTCTAAAAATTGGAGCAGTCGCTGCGGCGATGGCCAGTCAAGTCTGTCGGTCATCGACGGCGTGTTTTCGTCACCGGCCAGTTGGTCGTCCACAACGGCTGCACCCAGCGGCGTCCCTGGGCTTTGCTGCCGCAGCAGACGCAGCAAACAAGCACGGACCCAAGGCAACCACGCCGTTTGCGGCAGGTCAACCTCCAGCACGGAACAATCCTGCAAGAACCGCTCGCGCAAGCGCGGCAGCGTTGCTGCGGGACGGCCGATCAAGATCGCGCGATCGGCGTGCTGTGCGACGTCCCCCAACGTTGCCAGAGTCGCACCGTCACGTCCCATCGCCGTCGCGATCGCTTCGCTGGTCATGGTCCGCTGCAACAGGAATTGGCCCCCGGGGCGCCCAGCCAGCTTGATCATGCTTGTTGCCAGTTGCAGGTCCAACCCAGGCCCGGTCACACTGAATGTCTTGGACTTCGCAACCTGTTGCGCAGCCACCGTCAGCGCGGCGGCAAAGGGGACGGGGGCACCGTTAACCATTGCGGATGTCAGCCTGCCTTCCCGCCAGGCGGTTAGCCTTTGGTTTGCCAGCGCACAACAACCCTCCTGCGGTACAGCAGCGGCTGCGTCCATCGCAGGCAAATCATCACATCCCAGCGGACAGCAGAAACAAGTCCACACGATCGGCCCGAAGCTCCCGTTTTTAGCTGGTTAGGGTTAAAGGGTCAGGACTCAACGGAGCGAAGCACCCGAAGGGCCGTTCCGGCAATTGACTGCTAACCCCTTAACAACCGGAAAGTTTAATCTTGACGTTCCACTAGTCGTGGCGACCACGTACCGCCTGCACGGACTGAATGGCCAGCCGGGCTTGTTCGCCAATGAACTGCCAATTCTTCTCCGCGATTTGCTGGCGAGTCGCAAGCCATGATCCACCCACAGCCGCCACCAGCGGATTGGCAAGATACTCCGCAGCGTTCGCCTGGGATACTCCGCCAAGCGGCATGAACTGGACGCCCAAGTGCTGGTAGGGTGCGGCCAAGGTCGTCAAATAAGACAAGCCTCCCAGGGGCTGCGCGGGGAAAAATTTCAGCAGTCGGCAACCCCGCTCCAAAGCCTGTTCGATTTCCGAAGGCGTGCAGACCCCTGGAGCGAAAGGCAGACCCGTCGCTTCGGCGGCTCGCACCACACGGCGATTGAACCCTGGGGCGACGGCAAAGGCCGCCCCTGCAGCCTGGACCTGTTGGACCTGGGCGGGCCGCAACACCGTTCCCGCCCCGACGATCAGCGTCGGGAACTGTTGACGAATCAAGCGAATCGCCCCTAGCGCCGCGGGCGTACGCAACGTCAATTCAACCGCCGACAAACCAGCCTGGACAAAAGTTTCTGCAAGTGGAATGGCATCCTCCTCCCGATCGATCACCACCACCGCCACGATGCCAGCAGCGGCCAGGCGTTGTTGCAAGTCAGCAGGAAATACCGACTTTTTAAGCACCTGATCTTGGTCCCAGTGGGAGGTCGGCTGATTGCCCATCGGCGTTACGGATCCTTGATTTCAAAATCGATCGACGATTGGCCGTACTTTTTGCCCTTCAAATCTTCCATCGTCAACTCCAACCGATATTGGCCGTCGTCCAGTTGGCTGGGCAGGTGCAAACGGTACGCTATAAAGTAGTCGCGTCGGTAGTTGTTGCATACCTGTTGATCCGCTGGCAGTAATTTTTGCGCGACCCGGGCCCCTGAACTATCGAAAATTTCGTACGAACCTTGGAAGTGTGTCTCATAGCCATTGCTTAGCCGTTCGGCGGAAAAATTATCGATCTCGCTGTATAGAATCACTTGCTTGCCCGCCGCAAACTGATTTGACCCGAAAGGTTTAATGCGTCCAAAAGATTCGACCTCGGTGCAAAACGCCAACGACCGGACTTCCAACGTACCAGTTGCCGCTGCAAGGTGACTGTTCGCTTCCCGGAAATGTGGTAGCGCTGCCGACCACCGTCGCTGGGGAACCGGGTGTCCTTGCGGGTCAAGCGTCGTCCAGATTGCTAATAGATAGTGCCGCAAAAACTCTTGCTCGCTGCTAGACATATCGGCGACCGCTTGGACCGCATCTTCCATGTCGCCATGCAACATCTGCAGGGTTCGCAACCGCATTTGGTGACGGATCCGCGCTGCAGGGTCGGCATCTTCAGGTTCTTGCGACCAACGCCGAATCAGTTCCGCTACCAACTTTTGCTCGCTCAGCTCCGCCACATTGGCCCTTGTCGCATGCCGTTTCTGTTCGGTCGGCTCTGGAGACAGGTTGTCTTGATCGGGTTGCGACGACGTGGGCTCGCCTGCTTTTCTTGCCAGCTTTGGTACCGCAGCCGGGTCCGCAGCGGCCCTTTCCGCCTGATCGTCGCCATCGGTTTGCAGCTCAGCCACCGATTCGGGCTCAGGCTCCGGGTTCCCTTGCGGCGAGGAAGGGGGGGGCGAGGCATCCCCCGATTCGGCGCTTTCTTCAATGTGCGAGGCGGGCAGCAACATGCTATCGGGCTTGCCGCCGGCTGCCTCTTCCGCCTCCTCCGCATACGCCTGCGCGACCTCCGCAAACGGATCACGATCCAGTTCGGCGCGCGTCGGCAAATCGGGCAACGGACTGCGTTGAACCTGCGTCTGCCTTGTCGCCAGCAACTGCCGACGCGCAGCCTCACGCACACGCGGATCGGCGTCCCGAAACGCTTCCATGATTTCATTCAACTCGTCATCCGCATCCGCCCCCACCGCGACCGGTGTCCCTGCATCTGTCGCATCATCCATATCGGATAGTGAAACGGTCGCGAACTTTGCCGCTGACGAACCCGCCGGTCGATCGACCGCAGCGTCACCAGGCTGTTCCGCATGGCTGGCTACCGGTTCGATTTGGGCCAAGCGTGCCCGCGGGCTGTCCGCCTCTGCGGCCGATGGCGCTGCGCGTTGACTGACCTGAATTCCGTTGTCCCAATGGGTCGAGCGACAGCCGGACCAAACAAGCGTTAGGCTGCTTAAGAGGATAGCAAACTTGGGTTCGTTGGCGAACATCCTTGCCTCGCGCATTGGGGTAACAGATTGGCAGAGTAGCCAGGACAATAGTAAAACGCCCCAGGCGGATCAATAGTGAACGCCAAACACTCACTGGTAGGGTGCATCGCTGGTACGCGTGATCTGCCGTCGTCGGCGTAACGAGCATTCCGAGAGGCAGGAGGGGTTAGGAACGCCGCCAGCGGCACGTGGTGGCCGGACAGGAAAAAAAGGCACAGCATTATTTGGGCCAAAATTCGCTAACGGGGCTTCCTAAAGCGACAAAGTTCTGATAACTTCCAGGGACAATTGTCTCGCGTCATCCTCTTGCCCACGTCATCCTCTTGATGCACCCTCCTATCTGTGCACTGGAGCGGCCCGCGAACTGCGTTTTCGATCGCTGGTTTTTGTCTGGCTCGGCTAACGCGCTGACCGATCG
>SLFV01000489.1 GCA_007124075.1 Roseimaritima sp. | reverse complement strand
TGAATCGCCAGCAGAAAAAATGATCAGTAAAGCCACTACGGTGACTGACCAACTGCTAATCCAAACCGATACGATAGTATTGCGGCGAGCGCCCGAATAATCGTGTTCGTTGCGGCTGGCGGCGGTCCAGCCTGCGACGGCGGTCATGATGCTGGCCAAAACCAAGACGAGGTACCATCGCTGCCAACGAAACACCCACTCCAGGACAACACCTACCAACAGCAATTGCACCACCGTACGAATGCTGGCAATCAGAAGCAAACGCTCCATCCTCAGTCGCAGCCAAACCGATAAAACTCCGTTGAGCACGACCAACAAAGCCGCGCAGCCGACTTGCCAAACCGATAGTTCTACGTAGTCGATCAATGATTTAGAGCCCCTCGTTCGATTTCGACTGAATCCGCAACTCTCCCCCTGCCATGTGCCAAACCGTATCGGCGATGCGAGTCGCTTGGTCGGGGTGGTGGGTGATCCACAGCGTGGCTCGCTGTGACTTCGCAGCGTTCATCCAGTCAGCGACCAATTGTTCGACTTGCAACGATGTTTCTGGATCCAGCGCCGCAGTGGGCTCGTCCAGCAGTAACACTTGTGGTTCCAATTGCAAGGCACGCAAGAAGGCGACCAACTGCGTTTCCCCCCCAGAGAGAGTGCGTTGTTTTTTTTCCAGCAGCGAAGCGTCTCGTCCTAGACGGCGTAGCTTTCCATTGTGCCACTGAGGATCAAAACTACGTTTCTGATGAACCGCCAGTTGAAAAGGCTGCTGCAAAATTTCCAGGACCGAGTAATCAGGCAGCGCGGGTCTTTGGTGCAAGTAGATCACGCTTGCGCGAAACGCTGGAATCTGTTCGCCGATTACCGGTTTGCCATGCCAGTGGATTTCTCCCGTTGAAAGTGGATCCAACAGCGCCAACGCTCGCAACAACACACTTTTTCCGCTGCCGCTGGGCCCAACGATGGCGACTCGCTGATTTCCATGCAGGCTCAAATCGACACGGTGCAGCAATCGTGTTTGCTGCGCCATGCGACTGATCGAGATGGCTTCCAGCAATGGCCGATTCACTTCGGCGGCGTCAAACGACGCGGTGCTCATTGGATTCACAAGTCAACGCGCTCGGGAAAGACGTTTGCGGCCAACCGAACGATGCTGCAACAATCCGATGGGAAAGACGACCGGCAGGCATCCTGCTGAACGAAAGCTTAGCTAGAAACCTCGCCAGCCTTTGGTCAAAGTCATTTAACATAATGCGCTGGCGTCCTATTTTAACGCGACCCAAATGTTTCGAAAGACGACGGGGTCTCCGTGGTCCTGCAAGAACAACGCTTCTGGCCCAGGGCCTTCTTTGAATCGACCTGGCGTACCATGCTTCAATTCCAGGTCATCATGAATAACCACTCCGTTGTGCTTGATCGTCACTCGAGCACTCGCGGTCTTGTTTCCGTCATCATCGTACCGTGCCGCAGTGAAATCGATATCGTAGGTCTGCCAAGACAACGGCGGAAAACACATGTTAAGGTTGGGAGCTGAAATCGAGTAGATCCCACCACACTCGTTATCCTTGCCCGCCAAACCGAAGGAATCGAGGACCTGAACCTCATATCGGCTTTGCAAGTAGACCCCACTGTTACCCCGCGCCTGCCCTCGCGCTTTGGGCATGAACGGGGTTCGGAATTCGATGTGCAAAAAATGGTCGCCAAACTTCTCTTTGGTGTAGCAGTTGGTTGCTCCCAAATAATTGCCTTCGACCAATTTGGCGTTCTCGAAGGCGTCTATCGAGGAGCCGTCGAAAAGGACAATCGCATTTTCCGGAGGTGCCTTACCAAGCGTTGGACTCATGCGATTCACCTTGTCTAAGACACCAACCTCGTTGTCTCCCGCAATGACCTTCAACTTGTCGTCGGCGATTTCAATTGTTGCGACTTCGACTTGTCCCACGACCCTTCCATCGACCAGTGAAGCTTCCAGTTCTGTCTGCTCGTCACCACGGTTCCAACCATCCCCCGGCAAACCGCCTTCGTAACCGACGATGCGAAACCTTCCATCACCCAGTGCTACCACCTGCGCACCAAATTGACGTTCTTGGCCTTCGATCTCCAAGCTACCCGCATATTCACCCTGAAAGCCAAAATCAGCGCCAGCGGAGGCCTTGTCGGTAAAGACATCCGAGCGATTTTCGGCAACTGCGACGGTTTCCTTTACCGCGAGGGTGAAAACCGCCGGTAGGCAGAACAAAAAAAATGTACGCTTCCGTTTAGATATCATGGTGTTGGTTTCCGGATGGAAGAGGGTCGATACTGACGGCAGAGCCCAGGCACTTCAGCTCCAGTATAACCAGCATCCGATTGCTGTAGCGTGATTGGCAAAGCTGATTTCCCAAAAATGCAATGCGGGTTATCCGTCTTGACCAGAAACTGTCGCACGAAAATTCGTGCGACAGCGAACCTGTGCGACGTTTTGCCAAAGCTTTAACGGTTGGGGCAGGATGCGTCGTGGCACCAATCCCGCGGAGACAAACAACCGGCTGACGCTGCTCATACAGCGATGCCATTGATCCAGCAGTTCGGGCACCTCGAAGGAACCTGCATCGTAGCCACCAAAACCACGCTCACTGACCGTCAGCACGGTACCCAGGTGCATCAGGGCCTCCAAGGCAATGTGGTCACGACGATCTCGATCGCTCAATTGTTGATCGTCGTAGATCCAAATATGAGCCGAAAGGGCCTCGTCCATCAGTCGCAAAGCGGC
>SLFV01000471.1 GCA_007124075.1 Roseimaritima sp. | reverse complement strand
TCAATCGCTGGGTCAATGCACCGCGACGGTCATTGTCTTCGCGACGGTACCTAGCCTCCTGGGTATCCCAATCGTAGGTGGCAGGCCGCTGGCTAATGCCGCCCGACAAGCATTGTTCAGCCATGCGCGTCCCCTGTGGCGGTCGGGCTTATGGAATGTGACCGGGCCATTGACGCAGCGGTCCTCGGTAGCCAAGGCAAGCAAACAACCCCGATTTGGCGATAGGCAAGCCACGTGGCGGTTAGATTTTCGGTCACGATTGCCAAAGCCGCCGCCCAGGCCGCCCCCAGAATTCCCCAGTGGGGAATCCAACACAGGCAGCCGACCAGATTGACAAAAAAACCGAACATTCCCGCACGGCGCAGTTGCTGTTCGTGCCCCGTCATGATCAGGAGGTAGCCGACTGAGCCAGTAGCGACGTTGACCAATTGAGCCGCCGCCAGAATTGCCAGCGCTCCAGAGGCGGCGCGGAAATCGCTGCCAAGCCAGCCCAAGAAAAAATCGCCGAAAAAAATCATCAGCAAGGCCAAAGGGAGTGCAATCAAGGTCATCAGCAGTGAAGAATTGCCGGCCAGACGGCGGATCGCGGTAAGGTCACCGGACGCATGCAACCGAGCAAACCGAGCCGGAATCACGCTGTTGCAAGCCAAAAGGATGAACATGATCAAGATCGCCAGTCGCGCTGCCGCACCAAACTGCCCTACCGCTTGGGAATCGGCAAAGTAACCCAGCAGCAACAGCGGCAACCAACTGCCTGCCATCGTAAACAGACTAAACACAAGCAACGGTATTCCGGCAGTTCGCATCGCCTTCCAGTCATCGCTGGGGCCAAGCCGCCAAGGTCCCGCAGCCCTGGTCAACGATACCAGCGCGCAGCCAGCGGCACTCCAAACCGCCAGCGCGTAGGCAGCCGAAGCCATTGGCACCGTCGTCCAATACGTTGGGCGATCGGCCTGCTGGACGCCCCGAATCACCGCGTGATCGATACCGGAAGGATTCGTTCGCGCATCACTCCAGTAAAACAACGCTTGAATCAGCAAGAATCCCACCGGAATTGCCGCGGTGTGAAGAAAGTTGCCCGCCCCGGGCCGATCGATCGCCTTGTGGGCCTCGCACCACAAAGACAACAGGGCGTAGGCGGGAATCGCTACTGCGAACCAGGGCAGCACACCGGTTAAACGAGGGTCATCAAAAACACTCACAGCCAACCAAGGTGTCAACAACAGCAAACATGCTGCCAGAACCAGACTGCCGACCAACGCGATCCGTGTCGCGGCAAACAACGCAGACCACAAACGTGGCTGGTCACGCTGTTCCCACGCCTGACTTGCGATTCTCAGCAGAGCAAAGTCCAATCCCAAACGACCGATTAACGACAGAACCAGCATCGCGGTCAGGCCCAGCATGATCGCACCCGTACCATCTGCGCCGTACAAACGTCCCAGAACCATCGTAACCACCAATTGGCCGGCCGCCCCCAACCCACGTCCTACCAGCGCGCGAATAACGCCCAGCAGAAGCGAGAGGCGGGGTGAAGCGGCCAATGGTTCCATGTTTCCAGGGTTCAAAGACGAGCGGCAGATGCAAACGTTGTTAACTCAGGGTGCTTGTACGTTAGTCACGGATCGTAGCCGCGACAATCCAAACAGGTAAACATCTGGCCAATTTGCGGCACAAGTGCCAAACTTAAACCGTCCTGGGTGCGTAACAACTGCAAAGCGGGCAGAAGTCTCGCCAAAGGGGGGGTGAGGGGCTGCACTGCATTCCGAGCGGCGAAAGCAACGCGACTCCGCTTTCTGCGTTGGCGGCTGGAGAATTGACAGCGAAAACGCATTTAGATACAACTTAATTGCAAAAGCGAATCTGCCCGTCTTGATGGCGGAATCGTGACTGATTTCTGTAATTTGCCAAGGGATCTTGTGGTCATCAATCGCTTATCTGGATCATCGCAGTCCCGGTGGTGGCAGCGTGTGCTGACGACCGATTTTTGTCCGTGGGCAAACCGTTTTGTTTATTGGCTGAAAGAACCGATCGGTTGGTTTGCCATTGCGGCGTTATTTAGTGTGTTGATCGGACTGTTCTTGGCACCGGTCGGTTGGACTTTGGCGGCTGTGCTGGTGGGAATCATGCTGGTCGGCATGGTTTGGCCTTGGGTTGCAGTTCGGGGGTGCTGCTGTCAATTGCATCCCATCAAATCGGCGGTGCACGAATTCGAAGCATGCGCGATGGTGCTCACCGTCCGCAATCGTCTTCCCTTACCGTTGTGGGGGTTATCGATCGAAGGGTATTTGGATGCCTTGCGGGATGATACCGGACTTGCCGCGCCGACGGTCGCGTTGGCTTGCGTGCCGCCACTGTGCATAGCGGACTTTCGCATGCAAACGCGTCCCACGATGCGTGGGCGTTATCCACTGCGTCCGCCCCAAATCGCCAGCGGTTTCCCGTTTGGCATTTGGACCGCGCGGCGTCCGTTAACGGATCTGAAAACCGTTACAGTCTGGCCGCAGGTCTTTCCGATTGAACCGGGCTACAACCTGTTGGGGCGAAAAGCCGCCAGCGATGGCGATGGCGCGCGGCACGGCCGCAGTGGCGACTTCCTGGGGGTGCGAGCTTACCAGCGCGGCGATTCGGCGCGGCATATCCACTGGGTAGCGTCCGCGCGGACCGACAGCTTGATCGTGACCCAGCGAAGTGCGCCGCAATGCGCGGAGGTCGATGTGTGGCTGGACGATTCCGATCCGGTCCCGGAAACGTTGGCCTGGAAGGTCCGTGTCGCAGCCAGCTTGATCAATCATTTGCATGGCATTCGTACTCCGCTGCAAGTGTTTGTGGGCGCCAAACGATTACCGCATGACAATGCTTTTCACCGACGTGAGCAATTGCTGGACGCCTTGGCCGACGTTCCGCCTGCCGGGTCGGGGTGTCCCGTATCGCCAGGGTTGCGTGATGCCCGTCGACCGCTAATTCGTGTCCATGGGGAAAGCGGTTCCCTGATCGTGTTGGTGGAAGTCAACGATCCGCACGGTGGACGCCGGGCTGGCGGTCGTCAGCGCGTGATCCAGCTTGACGTCGGTGGCGATCTTCAGTCTCAGATTGGACGGCTTTGGCACGAGGTGGATCATGTCTGCCACGTCGCCTAACAACGCCGCAACGCGTCGTCGCGGGTCGGCGGCGTTTTTTGCTGGCCTGCAGCAACGAAACGATGAAGCGCTGCTGAGCACGGCCGCGGGCGGGACACGACGTCAGCGCGAGGCTGTGCTGCTGGCTATTTTGGCGACGACCGCGGTTTACGCGGTGCGCCATCGCGCGGAGGTCAGTCCGTGGTACTGGAGTGAAATAGCGGTAGTGACGGCCATCGTGGCATTGGCTTGGGGAGGGCTGCGTCGTGGCGCCTTGTTGCTGCTGTTGGTCCCGTTGTTTTTTGATCTGATCGGCGGGGCGATCGGCTGGCCGGTTCCGCACGAAATGGCCGCCATCACGGGGTTAGCGATGCTGGGTCTGGTCTTTGCGCTGTATCGCAATGACAAACGTTGGCTTTCGCTCGCGGTCATCTGCAGCGGATTCGTTGTTCTGTTTGGTACCGCGATTAATGATGATCCGCGGAGCGTTTGGGTGGCGACCCTGTGGTTCGCGATCTGCATCTGGCACTTGGTGGCGAACCATTGGGAGCGATTGGCGGTCTGCATGCCTGACCAGGTTCGACCCAGTGTCAGCGTCCGCCCGGTAACGGTAGGTTTGGCGGTGCTGCTGAGCGTCCTAGGCATTGTCGCAGTCCGTGGACGATTCACGGATTCCCGTCGCTTGGGGTTTGGCTTCATGCCGACCAGCGGTGGAGATGACTGGCATGACCCACGCGCCCGATCGGGGGTTGGCGATGGAGATGCAGCGGTCGCGGCACGGGATTTTGCGGATTCGTTCGGGGCGGTGGATAGCGACGTTTTTCTGGAGTCGCAGCAGCAATCCTTGTTTGACATGTTCAGCGAGTCCCTGGGGAAGCCATTTCAAGTCAAACGGAACGACCCGGCGCAGGCGCTGACGAATCGCCAGTTGTTAGAAAACCACGGCGACGCGAGTAAGAGCGAACAGGGA
This sequence comes from Roseimaritima sp., assembly GCA_007124075.1. Classification (GTDB taxonomy): domain Bacteria; phylum Planctomycetota; class Planctomycetia; order Pirellulales; family Pirellulaceae; genus Roseimaritima. The sequence continues at coordinate 6,478 of SLFV01000471.1, read as the reverse complement.
GACGGATCGTTTTCGGTCCAGCGTTCGGCCCCGCCACAGCACCGCCACTTACGTGATGCGAAAGATAAAGACAACGCGATTCTGCAGTGGGTGGGACCAACCGGGATCCGTTTGGCGATGCAGCGATTTGAAGACTTTGACGGAGTGGAGTGGACCGCTACAGAAACCGCGAACTCCGCGCGCTTGGTTGCTAGGCAACACGGTTCGCACACCTGGATCGTTCGCAGCGACCAGGCGGTCGATTCCTCGAACACCGACCCACGCTACGGTGCCGCTAAATTGCTGCGTCTGCAGTCGTCGCGGATCCCCACGCCACAGCGGACCGACGCGGTTCAGATCAAAGACATCGATCGAGTCGATTTTTTTGGTATTACCGCCGATGATTCGTGGCAGATGCCTCGACATGAACAGATTCCAGCTTTGACGATCATCGCGATGCAGTGGCAGGCGATTCAGGAAGACCACCTGATCACCGAATTAGCGTTGACCGATCGGGAGCCTGTCGACACCGATTGGTCGCATCGCTTGCTGTCGGAGACGGTCACTGCCTGGACCGGCGGGATCGATGATCGATACGCTCAGTTGCAGACCATTGTCCAGCGTTTGCGGCGTGACTTTACCTTTGATCGCCAAGGCATTCCCGACGCTGACGATCCATTGGGCGATTTCCTACAATCGCGGCGCGGAGGCGATCATTGGTTCGCCACGACCGCTGCGCTGATGGCCCGACAAATCGGCTTGGAATCGCGTTTGGTGACCGGGTTTTATGTTCCGGCGCGACGATTGGACTCGGCTGCGGGCCAGACTCCCGTGACCGCCGGCGATGTTCACGTATGGTGTGAAATCCGCTTGGCCGATGGCACTTGGTTTGAGATCGAACCAACCCCCGGTTATCAGGTGCCCGACTATCGACCATCGTGGCGGTTGTGGGCGACGCGTGCGGTTGCGCGTCATTGGTCGTCGGCATTAGTGATCGCCGTGTTGGTATGGTTGCTATACCGGACTCGATGGGTCTGGCTTGATTTGATACTAAGCCTGCTTTGGTTGCCCGCTCGGCTACTGAACCGCAAACAACGGATTCGGATCGCGGTAGCGATTGTCCAGTGTAGGGCTAACTGGCTGGGAGTAAGGCGACCCCCGGGGATGCCGCAGCGTGATTGGTTGATCGGGTTGGCTGAGCGGTCCGACCGGGAAGCCGCCACCGTGCGGGCCGAATTGGTAACGCGGTTTTGCAATGCCGCAGATCGCGTTTGCTTTGCGGGGCCACGATCCGCCGGCGCGTTGGACGACGATCAGGAGGCAGCACTGGCCAACCATCTGGTTGCGGCCCTGACCATTCGTAATTTACGACGCAGCAAGTTCGTCAATTCATAGAAAGCCGATTCCATGGCCCAGACCAGTATGCCTGACCAGAGCGACCAAAGTATCGACTATAAGGCACTTGATTCGATGCGGGCATCGTTGAACCGCGTGTTACTTGGAAAGTCTGCCCAGATTGAATTAGTGTTGGCATGCTTATTGGCTCAGGGGCATTTGTTACTGGACGATTTGCCAGGGACGGGGAAGACAACCTTGGCCAAATCGCTGGCGGATTGTTTGGGCGGTAAACTGGCGCGGGTGCAATGCACGCCCGACCTGTTGCCTTCGGATATTACTGGGTTCAATTTGTTCAACCAGAAGACGAGGGAATTCGAATTCAACCCCGGACCGATCTTTGCTGACGTCCTGCTGGCGGACGAATTGAACCGCACGACTCCCCGGACGCAAAGTGCTTTGTTGGAGGCGATGGCTGAAAAGCAAGTCACGATTGATGCTGTGCCGTATTCGTTGTCTCCGACATTTTTTGTGATCGCGACGCAAAATCCGATTGATTCCCATGGTGCCTATCCCTTGCCCGAAGCGCAGTTGGATCGGTTCACCCTGAAGTTGGAAATCGGCTATCCTGATCGCACGGCGCAGTTGCAAATTCTGGCCGCTGCCAGTGGGAACGACAACGATGAAGAAGAAATGACAAGCGTCCTGGATTTAGGAAAGCTGCTGCATTTGCAGCATCAGGTCAAACGCGTCGTCGTCCATCCGCGCGTGCGGGAATACCTCGTCGATTTGGTGGAAGCGACTCGCAACGACGAAGCGGTGCAACTGGGGGTCAGCCCACGTGGGATGCTGCTGTGGCAGCGAATCGCGCAGGCCTGGGCGGTGCTTCATCATCGCGACTTCGTGACACCCAGCGATGTGCTGCATGTGGCGGGTCCTGTGTTGGCCGTGCGGTTGCTGACGAATGTCGCCGACGTGGGGGGGGTGATCGAGCGGATTTTGGGGTCGGTGGCTGCACCGGAATATCGATGATACACCGGTTTTTCACCTGCAGGAGTGAGCCACTGTCCGTTATGGGCATATTGGCGATCGTCACGATCATCGTCGTTGGTGGATGTGGGTCTGGGGCGTTACAGGAGGGCGAGCGCCAGGCCTCACGTCAGGCGGATCACTTTGTATCCGCCCATTGGCCAACGGATCTGAGCGATTTAGTTATGAAATTGAGCGAGGCCTTGAATCGCCAACAGACAGGTGTAGCGCCAGATCCCGAACTGGTGGACTGGATCCAGTGGACCTCGGAAATCGTCGCAGATACCGATTTGACCGAATCTGAATGGAATTCGATTGATCAGCAAGTCCGGCGACTGACCGATCAGCTCCGTAGGGAGCGTGAAACCTGGACCACCACGACACAAGACCTGCTGCGACGGCTGCTGGAACAACTCAAGGCATCTGAGGAAATCCTGCAATCACGGCGTTCGCCGTTTCTACCCGCCAATATTCAGGAAGACGATTGACATGAGTGGGATGCTGGTCGGTGTTGTGGGCGGCTTGGTGCGGATGTTCCAGGGGTTCGTCGACGCAGTACCAACACTTCTGGTCGGTTTATTGGTCGCGGCGGTGATGCGGTACTACTTGGGGCCCGAAGGGACGCGACAACTCTTCGGCGGCCAATCGCTCAGGCGGTTGCCTCAGTCCTGGCTGGTCGGCATGCTGTTGCCGGTCTGCTCCGTCGGCGTTTTGCCGATTTTGTTTGAAATGCGACGTGTTGGAATCAAACCGGGAGCGATGACCGCGTTTGCTTTGTCAGCACCGCTGTTCAATCCGCTTTCCCTCTTGTACGGGTTGACCTTGTCGCGACCAGCGGTGATTGTGATGTTTGCGTTGGCGTCGTTAGTGGTGGTGACAATTCTGGGCAGCCTGCTGGATTTTTGGTTGCGTAGGGAGTTGGCGGGTAACGCCTTGTCGGTCGTCGATGCAGATTTGGATAAAACCCCGTTGATCGGCGTAGGTAGATTGTTTGCGGTGATCAACTATTTTACGCGTCAGGTAACCGGCCGTTCGCTGGTGTGGAGCATCGCGGCGCTGGCGGGGCTGTTTCTATTGGCTGCGGTTTTGCCATTTGGATCGATGCAGGAGAGTGTTGAACGCGATGATCCCTGGGCTCCGGCGACGATGACGGTGGTGGCCATTCCCGTTTACGCTACGCCAATGCTGACGATGAGCCAGTTGGGTATGATGTTTCAGCACGCAAATTCACCCGGAGCCGCGTTTGTGCTGCTGGTGTTGGGGACGGGGTTGAATCTAGCGACCATTGGCTGGTTTTCGGTCCTGATCGGTCGGCGTCTGGTGACGGCTTGGTTCTGCACGTTGTTGCTGACCGTCGTCAGTTTGGCTTACGCCATCAACCGACCATTGATTGCGCCGGGGGTGGAGCCTGCCGGACATACCCATGCTTTTGACGTGTATGTCAATCCATTTACGGACTGGGAAGCGGCGATGAAAACGGGCTGGGTAGCTGCCACGAGCCAGTACTTTGACCTACGCGTCACGCTGTCGCTGGCGTGTTTCGCCCTGCCCGTGTTACTGGGGCTTGTGTTGCGATTCAAAGGCGTGACGGAAACGGGCTTGCAGCGTCGTTACGGCGTGACGTTTGACGCGGATAGCAAAACCGCGACCAGTGCCGCAGGAGCCGGGCTAACTCGCTACGATCGCGTGGTTTCGCCGCGTTTGGTCGGGGGAGTAATCATTGTGGGTTTAATCGCGTTCAGTGTTGTGTTGTGCTACGCTTACTACCCTGACGCCGCTGAGTGCTTGGAAGAAATTGCGGGGTATCGCACGCAGTGTCTGTCGGGTGTCACCAGCAAAGACTACGATGCAGCGTTATACTGGTTGCCGGTTTGGGAGGATTGGAGTCGGCGGACGGAAGTCGGAGCTTTCCTCCGTCACGGTCAGGTGCGTCCTTACCAACGGATGCAAGGTTATTTGCTGCGAAAGAAATTAGAAGACCTGGAACATGCTTTGGAACGCGAGTTGCCCGACCATCAGCAGATCTTGCGAATCAAACAAGATCTGGAAGCGACCAGCCGCCGCTGGGCAAATGCGTTCCGGGAGTAAACCCAGTGCGTAATCGGAGGTTCCCCACGACGGTGCCGTCGATCCGCCGTTGGGGTTACGGTAGCATGCTGCTGTTTGCCACGTTGGGCGTGGCCAGCTTGGTTGGCTGTCGAGACCAGGAGGATGGGCGGGTCCGTTTGCGAATGGCCTACGTTTACGAATTGAACAGCCCCACGCATCTGTTTGGAACGTCGCGCTTGAATCAGGAACTGGAAGACGCCAGCAGTGATCTCCGGTTAACCTTGTACCCCGCTGCGCAATTGGGCAACGAGGAAGAACTGCTGGAGCAATTGGTTGCTGGTGAGTTGGACCTGGCGATCACGGGCCCGTCGTTTCTGGCGATGTGGCATCGTCCGCTGGGTGTTTTTGACGCTGCGTTTGCGTTCACCAGCCAACGCCAGATGCTGCAAGTCGCTGACGGTGACGAAATTCGTCCCCACTGGGATCAATTGCGGGAACGATTCGGCATCCGCGTCCTAGCGACTTGGGCGTATGGCGAGCGGCACCTGACGGCCAACCGTCCGATTCGGCATCCCAGTCAGCTCAAAGGTTTTCGGCTCCGCCTACCCGCAGCTCGGGTGTGGCAAGAATCGGGAGCCGCGCTGGGTGCCAGCCCGATGCCGTTGCCCTTTTCCGAAGTGTACATGGCATTGCAGCAAGGCGTGGCGGATGGTCAAGAAAACCCCATTCCTGTCATTCAGTCGATGGGTTTTCAAGAGGTACAAAAATACCTCATGTTGACCGGGCACATCCAGTCTTCAATCCAAGTCTTGGTCAACGAGCAACGCTGGCAACGATTAACGCCAAAACAACAGCACAATTTGCGCGAAACGATCCGCATGCGGGGCGAAGACATTTTGGCGGGGATTGAACTGCAGGAAGGCGAATTATTGGATCGGTGGCAACACGACGGCACGCTCCAGATCATCGATGATGTTGACATTGCGGCGTTTCGCAAACGTGCGCATCATCATTTCCGCCAAGGATTTGACTTCAGCCCGTTGTATCGACAGATTAACAACCTCTAAAATCCAGCGTGGGACTTAGGAACGTCCCATACCGTCCGCCCCGGGGAGCTAGATGCGATCTTCACAACCAACCCCACTGGCTTGGCTGGTGCGTTGCGAGCAGGTCATTGCGATCGTCTTGGTCGTGACCATCCTGGTGACCATGTCCATGCAAGTCGTCGCGCGGTACCTGTTTAGGATGCCGTTGCCGTGGAGCGAGGAGGTGGCTAGGTTAGCGATGATTTGGTTGACATTCATTTCCGCTAGTTTTGTTTTGGCACAGAAGGGCCACATCGCGGTAGAAATTGGTGGTGATGGAACCAACGCCGACGCCCCGCAGGAATCAGGCGACCGGTCGCGAGTGAAGCCGTATCACCTGCGAACCATCCTGCTGGGGTGGCAACTGCGATCGCTGGTTTTGCTGCTGACCTGTCTGGCTTTGGTATTGGGTGGTTTGCCATTTATGGTCCGCGTCTACCCGGTGGCATCACCAGGCATCGGTGCCTCCAAGACATTTTGGTACGGTGCGGCAGGAGCTGGATTTGGCTTAATGGCTGTGCACTGCGTCGCCGACATCCTGACGCGGATATCACGATTTTTCCCGTCAGCCAGAAAGCCCCAAGCGTGACACTGCTATTGCTGCTGACCGCGATGTTGTTACTGCTGGCGCTGCGAATTCCGGTTGCCTTTGCGATGCTGCTGCCATGCTTGGTATACGTGGGCCTGTCGGACCAGATCATGGGGGTCGCCATTCAGCGAATCGTCGCCGGTGTCAACAGTTTTCCGCTGCTGGCGGTACCGTTATTCATTATGACCGGTTACCTGATCAATGCTGCAGGTTTGGCCGACCGGTTGTTGACATTGCTGCGTTGTTTGCTGGGCCGTATCCCCGGGAATCTAGCATACGTCAACGTAAGTAGCAGCGTGATGTTTTCTTGGATGAGCGGTGCGGCGATTGCCGACGCGGCCGGGCTGGGAGCCGTGTTGGTGCCGGCGATGCGGCGTCAGGGGTACGACACAGGTTTTTCCGTTGGACTGAC
>SLFV01000573.1 GCA_007124075.1 Roseimaritima sp. | reverse complement strand
GGGAGAGCCGATGTTTCGCTGCGTAGGCAGCAAAGTGTTGTTGAAAGAGGGATTGAAACGTGACCGTCATGGCGATCTATTCAAAACGTTTTCACAAACATCCCCGACAGGCCAGTCCAACAATCTAATTATTCTAACGATTTCTTGGATATCCAAAATATCCGTTGGATTATCACCTTTTGTAACCGCTTGCGTGAGGTGCGTCAAGGGGCTACCATTCGAGGTTGCGATATTTTGATATCTCCGGGATTATCTCGGCAAGCATCGGTTGAGACTGTGCGGAAGACTGGTGAGGTTGGGCCAAACGGGCGGTAAAGGCAATTTCTTGGCAATTGAGACGTTCATTGGAGAGTTGATTCATGTCGGTACGTTTGTTTAGAGACCGTGCCCGTCAGGTGATCGGTCATGAGCAGGACCGTATTTGGTTTCCTCGGCAGGTGGGGGCTTTCGCGCGATTCCTGGATTTGGATGATTCGCAACCCATCCCGATTGAAGAGGAATCGGTGATCAGGTATCTGCGATCCTTGCTGGATGCTGGACGGCCAGCTTGGCAGCGTTTGCAGTTTGTGCGAGCACTGGAGTGTTACCAGGATTCCGTGCGGCGCGAGCGGAGCGAGGTGTTGGTTTCGATCAAAAAGAAATTGATCGAGATTGAGGGGCGTGAACGGTTGAGCGGTAAGCGGACATCGAGTTCGTCCGGTGGGCCGGAGGGACAGGGTGCGGCAGTGGCGGATGTGGCGGGAAAAATCGATCCAAGTGAACCGGAGTTACTGCGGCGGACTCGGGTGGAGCTGCGACGAATGCGATACAAGTACGCCACCGAGAGGGCGTACATTGGCTGGTTAAGGCGGTTTATGGTGTATTGCCAGTCAGAGGATTTGGAGAATTTTGGCGAGGGGGAGATCAAGGAGTTTCTGAGTGACCTGGCAACGGACCAGAATGTGGCTCCGAGTACACAGCAGCAGGCGCAGTCGGCACTGCTTTTTCTCTACCAGAAGGTGCTAGCGCGGGAAATCGAGTTTTTGAACGTCAGCAAGGCGACGAAACCCGTTCGTTTGCCTGTCGTTTTGAGTCGGGAGGAAATCGGTCAGTTGGCGGGACGATTTCGCGAGCAACGGTTACTGATGTTTCAATTGATGTACGGCGCGGGTTTGCGGCACAAGGAGTGCCGTCGATTACGGGTCAAAGACATCTGCTTTGACCAGGGGCAGATTGTTGTTCGCGACGGGAAGGGGGAGCGGGACCGGGTAACGGTTTTGCCACAGTGCTGCGTCGAGGGTTTGCGAGCGCAGATTGCTTCGATTGGGCGGCTGCATGAAAGGGACCTTGATTGTGGTTTGGGGGAGGTTTACTTGCCTTATGCGTTGGCCAAGAAGTACCCCAATGCCAGCCGTGATTTCGTTTGGACTTGGGTGTTTCCGTCGAGCGTGATCAGAACGGATCCTCGCAGCGGGACTCGCTGGCGTCATCATGTCAGCGAGGCTTACTTTACGAAGGAGTTTGCGATCGTGATGAAGCTGGCTGGCGTGCAGAAGGATGCGGTTCCACATTCGTTACGGCACAGCTTTGCGACGCATTTACTAGAGGACGGTGCGGATATTCGGACCGTGCAGGCATTGCTGGGGCATAAAGATGTCAGCACCACGATGATCTATACGCATGTGATGAACCGTCCGGGGATCACGGTAATCAGTCCAGCAGATCGGTTGCTGGGGCGAGGTGAGTAAAGCTGGCCAATTATTGAAAGCCTGCAAGGCCAGCGGTGGCGGGGAGAGGGTGAGGGAAAGGTTAGGGGTGCTAACTCTTTCAGTTCAGCGACCGGCGTGCAAAAATGATCCTTGTCTTGATGCGACATCCCGGCAATCCATTGCGGGTTGAGGCAACGCGTCTGGTAGCCCGTACTTCAAACCGTAAGGCCCTTGTCGCATCAAGACTTATTTGAATTTTTCAAAATCATTATCAGTGTTGGCTGGCACCATTTAGGCTGTGACCTGCTCGACTTCGCCCGAATTGAACAACAAGGCTTGCGAGCTCAACACGAAAAAACGCGAGAACCATATGGTTCTCGCGTGCGGGCGTTTCAGCTACGTATGCCGATTATTCGGGGTGGTTGATCAGGCGGATCATCTCACGCCCGCCACCGCGAAGGCTGGCAGACTAGTAGCGGAAGATCAGGTCGACTTGTACGCGATCTTTGATCACATCGCGGTAACGTGTCAGCGGGAATTCGTAGGCAATACCCATTTCGGTGTTCGCCGAAGGCTTGTACTTCATGCCAACATTCTGCGTTAACAGATTGTTGCCTGTGACGTTATTGGCAGGCAAGTTGAACAGATCCTGGCCGGCCACACCAAGGGGAATACCGCCGCTCGCCGAACTGTTCCAGTGCCACCAAGACAATCCGGTCAACGCGTAGACCGTTCGAGTCAACCGCAAGTCAACTTGGTGCGACCAGTTGAACGAGGAGCTTTGCACGCTCGAATCGGTCGGGAACCGGTAGCCAAAACTGGTGAGGTAGTGTGCATCCCCGTCCAAGAAACGCTGCCCAGCAGTGCCGAACACGAAGAACTGCCCCCCACCGAGCGATTGGAAGGTTCCGGTGCTGCCCATCGGTATGTCGTAGGTGAAACCGACCGACGCCAGGCGACCATTGTTAGCGTCGCGAAGAACGTTGTACTTCAGACCCAAGGCGACCGAGGCCCAACCATCGTCAATCAGTGGATTGCCCGATACGACGTAACCATCCTTGACAGC
>SLFV01000025.1 GCA_007124075.1 Roseimaritima sp. | reverse complement strand
CGCTGCTTCGGCCACTTCGTCACCGACCAGGTCACGAGCCTGCATCCAAGCTCGCAATTCAGCTTCTTTTTCCTTTGCCAATTTGGAATCCAGCTTACCGGGAAAGCGAATCACAGCGAATCGTCCCCCCTTTCGCTCTCGCAGCTTTACGCTGTCAGCCCTCGGGTCCGGAGCCCCTTTCTTGGCAACTTCCTTGGGCATAACGAACCCCATCGACACTTCCGACTTGCCGATCTCGCCTTCCATGAAGACCGGTGTCGTCATCGCGATCTTTTGCTCGGTTGCATTCGCACCGCTAATGTATTGGAACAGACGCATGAAGCTGCCATCCCTGCCTTGCGAGTCCATCTTGGACGAGGTCGAGACCAGCAATAGGTCTGGGTATTCGCGGACTTCGAATGCTCCGTCAGATTCAATCAGACCGTAATCGGCCGACTCGTATCCGACGCGAGTGGCCATCGACAATGCAAACATGCCGACGATGGCCGTTCCAACGAATCCTGTGGCGTATATCATTGCTCGTTTCATCCGTTGCGATCCCGTCAGCGTAAACTTCCACCAATATTCTAAGGGCCTGTTGAAAAAGGGGCTGACCCTCTCCGACCTCCTATTTCCTCGTTTTACAGCGTGGGCTCCAAAGGGTCAGCCCCCTTTTCAACAGGCTGTTATGCTAACATTGATGGCAGAATCCTGTCGTCAGGGATGTTTTTTTGAATCAAGGCGATGTCGATGCGAATGGTACAACAACGAAACAAAGTCAGTGGTAGCGGGTTTATTGGCGGGGAAAAAGTACGGGACACGTGGGCGTGCCAGCGGATGGGCTGGCGCAGATGGTTTCAACGGACGTTCTGCTTCAGTTCGGCATTGCTGCTGGTTGTCGGTTCACTGACCGCGCAAGACGTGCATGAACAACGCCATCAAGCATCGATTTCTCAAGCCAAACGAGCGCTGGAAGAAGCCTCCGACGCGTCCGCGCCCGAGGCATTCGAATTACTGGTGCGACTGGCCGATGCGCATTTGCGTGCTGGAGATGCGGCGGAAGCGACCGCGTTGTACCAGCAAGCAATTCAGCGTCGTGGCGAAGCTGAACCGTTTTTGTGGCAGTATGGGATCGCCTTATTTTTTGTTAATCGTTTTGCAGAGGGTCGCGATCTGTTCGTCAAACATCGCATGGTCAATCCACGAGACGTTGAAAACGCCGCTTGGCATTTTTTGTGCGCCGCCAAAGCGACCAACCTGCAAAAGGCACGGCAAATTTTGCTGCCAGCCCCCGACGATCCCAGGCCTCCCATGAAGCAGATTCTGACACGTCTGGCGGGAGGGGATGATCAGGAAATCGAAGCGGCCGTCGCTGCTCTCGTGGAGACACCTGCCCACGATTCGGCTCGGTTCTACGCAGACCTCTACCTGGGGCTGATCGCGGATGCTGAAGGCGATTCTGCCGCTGCGCGACGGTACATGCGGCAAGCCGCAAAAACGAAGTCAACCAACTACATGGCCGACGTCGCTCGCGTGTACTGGCAACACCTACAAAACGCTCAAGAATAACCTCGCCCCGACGCAATCACTTTGCAAGCGGCAGGCATTGCGTTTTCCAACCGCCGATAAGCCCCAGCCGGTCAGCAGGTCCATCATGTATTTCCAAACAAGTCCTCACTCATCCTGCGTTGCAATCTCCAAAGTACCCTTCAAACCCTTGGCTGCGGGGATTGACCAGATCAGGAGGACGCACGCAACAGACAGATAGCCTGCAGCGTATTCAAACACTAACCCTTGATCAGGACCCGTTAACACCAACGTACCCCAGCTTTTCGGTCCGAAAGGCAGGGCAACCGTGTTGCTGACTGCAGGAGAGTGAATGATCCCAAATAGTGTGCAGATCGATGCAACAATGAAAACCGCTGATGCCCGCCGCAGCCGTTGATCTATAATCGCGGCCAACGCCCACGCCCACAACAGGCTGGTCAGAATGAAACTGTTTGATAGCATGCGCAGGGTTTGCAGATTCGTTTGCAACTCAGGCCGCAGCCCTTGGATTAATTCGTCATTCAAGATCTGCCCGGGAATAAAGAGTGCTAAAAACGCCAGGGCTGGCAGGCAGGCAATCGCGACCGCTGGGTAATGCCGCCTTGGGGTCGCCAGAAAACTTTGCGAAGTGATTTCCAACCCGATAAAAACCAGGATCGGATAGACCGCTGCCGCAGGAATCCATTGATAAAGATAACCGAAGTAACCAAAAAGCCCCGCGGTTCCCACCAGCAATGCGGTTGCCAGCGTGTAAGCGGCTCGTCCCCCCATCGCTTTGTAGGCTGGGTGTCCGATGTAAGGAGTCGTTTGGATGACTCCGCCGCTCAGTCCCGCGATCAGGGTCGACATCGCTTCGACGCCAATGACAGTTCGTGTATCGTAATGGTCGCCAGCCGCGGCGGCACTTTCTGTGCAGTCGATACCGCCGACAACAGTGGCCAACGCAAACGGCAAGGCGATCGGAAGATACGAGATGGCATCACCAATCCGAGAGGTCCAATCCAACTGAAAAGCTTGCAACCACAGCGATGGAAACCACTGCGGTTCGTACAAGCTGGCGTCAGATTGATAGTGCAGCATGCCTGCCCGTGTCATCAGAAAATAGATCGCCCCGGAGACCAACAGTGCCCCCAGTGTTCCCGGTAGACGCAGCGGCAATCGCAGGTGACCGATTAACGTGGTCAATACGATCGCCAACGCTACTAAACCAGCCAGTGGATGCCCGAAAATTT
>SLFV01000464.1 GCA_007124075.1 Roseimaritima sp. | reverse complement strand
GTGCCGGGGGCAGGAATGTCGGTCTGCGGTTGCTCCTGCAGCAAGGTCCGCTTGATCGTGACACGAAGCTGCTGGTTGCCGAGTACAAAGCGAGTGAAAGCGGTCGGCCATGGTTGCATCGCGCGGACGCGGCAATGTATCGCGACGCCGGTTTGTTGCCAGTTGATATCGCCATCGGCTTTGGACAGTCGCGGTGCCTTGGAGGCCAAGTTCGGGTCCTGCACCTGCCCCAGGATTTCGCTGCCATCCCAACGGCTGAGAATTTCGATCGCCTCCAGCGATGGTTCGACCCCCAGGTTGGCCAGCCGTTGTTCCAGCGCTCCGGCCGTTTCATTGGGCAGGATCGCCAGCGATTTCTGCAGAATCACTGGGCCGCCGTCCAGTTTGGGCGTCATGTGAATGATCGACACGCCCGTTGTTTCATCACCACTCAAAACGGACCATTGTACCGGAGCCGCCCCACGGTACGCTGGCAGCAGGGAACCGTGCAGATTCAGTCCCCCCAGCCTTGCGGTTCGCAAGGCATTCGGGGAAAGGATCTGACCATAGTCGCAAACGAACAGCAAATCGGGCCGTGCCCTCTGGAGACGGTCACAAGCGTCGGGAGCGTTGATCGAATCGGGGGAATACAGCGGCAGCGAACCTTCCTCTGCCCACTGACGCACCGGGGCGGGCGGGGCCCCTTTTCGGCTTTTATTGACCCGCGGAGGTCTCGTAACCACCATCGCAATTTCGTATCCTTTTTTCAGGATTGCCGAAAAGGTCGGTACCGCGAACGGTCCGGTCCCCATCAGCACTAGGCGCAGCGTCTGGCTGCCCTCAAGTGCGCCCCCATGAAGCTTAGCCATACTGCTCCATCCACTGCTTGCGGTGCCTCGCTATGGTTTCATCGGGAAGGATCTTTCCGGCGCTTTGCTGAACGCGAAAGTCAATTTCAAATTCCTCCAGCAACGGTTCTAGTTCGTGGCGGGCGTCATCGGACATCCGATCAAAAAACATCGTCCCGTTCAAATGGTCGGTTTCATGCTGCAAGACGCGGGCATCAAAACCATCGACCGTCCAGTCGATTTCATTCCCTTTAAGGTCAAACGCGTGGAACCGGATTTGGCGCGGTCGTTGCACGTTGCCGCTAACCCCAGGCAAGCTTAAACAGCCTTCGCGATCTTCCTCGCTCCCCTTGGGTCTGCCAATCACCGGATTCAACAGCACCCACTCTTCTCCCTCACCCCGCTGGCCGCTGGTGTTCATGACGAACATGCGAATCGGCAAATCGACCTGATTGGCGGCTAAGCCAACTCCCTGATGGGCATACATTAGCTCCAGCATCTCATCTGCGAACATCCGCAATTGCCGATCAACTCGCTTGATTGGCAGACTCTCAAACCGTAATGTCGGATGCGGATAATGAACGATCTGTAAAGCCATAACGCTGGGACGGAGTAAGCAATGAGGTGACGTGGAGGCAACTCCACATGCGGCAGGCAGGTGCTGGTCCCGGGTGCCTTGTTTTGAACAATGGTGCCTTGCTTTAGACAATATAGCTCAGAGACCTAGCGCTGCCGAGTCCCAGTGGCGGCAAGTAGGCGGGCGGCGTCTTGTGCCTGGCCAGCTACCTTTAAGACCCGCCAATGGTTTGCTAAATTAAATTTGATACGTCCAAAGGAGTGCAAGCTCCCAGTTATTGAGGTCTCTCACCGTGGAGCTGTAATCAGCGATGACCATCGACATCTACTCCCTGTGCCCTTCGGGCAACGGGAAAAAAATTAAATTTTGCAAATGCAAAGACTTGGTCCACGAAATGGACCGGATCACCAAAATGATCGAGGGCAAGCAGAAGGTCGCGGCTTTGGATCGCCTGCGTCAGGTGCTGGACCAACACCCGTCGGCTGCATGTTTCCTGGCCATCCGGTGCGATTTGCTGCGATCGTTGGGGGAAACCCAACCCCTGCAGGAAAGCGCCGAACGATTCGTCAGATTGCAGCCTGCGAATCCCTTGGCCCTAGGGTTTAAAGCTTCCGCTGTGGCTGCCAACGGCAATGCGCTGCAGGGAATTGAGACGCTGCTGAGGGGTTTCGACGAATCGGGGCCCAGTAAACCGGCCAAGCTGTTCGAGGTGGCCGCTGAACTGGCGTTTCATGCCGTCCGCGAGGACTGGATGCAAACAGCTGTCTTCCTGCTGGAACTGGTCGTTTCCCAGGTCCAAGACTGCCCCGAAAATCTGGTGGACCTGCTTATCGAGATCACGCAGGCTTCGTCGCTTAATTTGTACCTGAAGGAATCTCATCACGACCTTTCCCGGCCATCGGGTGTCGATTGGGGCGAGCGTTTCGACGAGGCACGCGGATTGATAGCGGACATGCGAATCCTAACCGCACAAACGAAACTGGAATCGTTGGAGCGTCAGTATCCGCACGAGCCTCCGATCCTGATTGCTCTCTATTACTGCGCGATTTGGCGGGCAGACGTTAACGCGCAAAGGCTGTTGCTGCAGCGGCTATCGAGATGCGAGGGGCTGGATTTCGATCGCCGCGCAAAATATTTGTCGCTATTTTGCTTACTGGATCGAGATTCTTCCGTTGTCTCCATCCCGCGGTATCGGCAGGTTTATGGGGTTGATGACTACCACCGGTTTTACGAGCAATTGGTGGCGGATGAGCGCTTTCAGATCGTGCCTGAAACCTCCTACCGCGATGTGCTCGCACGCTTAGGCTATGTCAACGACCAGCCTCCCGGTTTTGTGGCGGAATTGACCACCGGTC
>SLFV01000338.1 GCA_007124075.1 Roseimaritima sp. | reverse complement strand
CCCGATGCGGACCTGGATCAAGTCGCGGACCAGTTGATCGTGCTGAAAACGTTCGTCTCCGGCCAGGTCTGCGTGACCGCCAATCGCATCTATGTGCCGCAGGCCATTGTGACGCCACTGACTCAGAAGCTTTCCAGCCGGCTGGACCAACTGCGAATCGGTAACGGCTTGGATCCCCAGGTTCAAATGGGGCCGCTGATCCATGCTCAAGCCGTGGAGAACGTCCAACGGCTGGTCCGCGACGCGATCCAACAGGGTGCCAAAATTATCGGGCAAAACCGTCGATTCCAGGCATCGTCCGACCTGCGACAGGAGAATTTCTGCCCCGCGATCCTGCTGGGCGATGTCCGCGACGACATGACGATCGCGCGGCAGGAAATCTTCGGACCCGTGCTCCCGCTGATCACTTACCAACGCCCGGTCGATGTCGTCCAGGCAGCCAACGACACGCCCTATGGACTGGCGGCCTACGTGTATGGTTCGGACCTTGCGGTCTGCCATGCGATTGCCCGCCAATTGGAAGTCGGGATCGTGGGGATCAACGAATGGCGACCGCTGAAGGCGGAAATTCCTTTCGGGGGTGTCAAACAGAGTGGTTTTGGTAGCGAGGGGGGCTATGAAGGATTGCACGAGTACCAGACGACGCAAGTCATTTCAATGCCTCACCCCAAGCTGCCCTGAATGCACGGCTTGCGATCCGGTTCAGACGCGCTGCGTGGCTTCGCGCGTCAAAATCGCCATCACTTCCTTGTGCAGTTTGCGATTGGTCCCCACTGCGTTCTCCCCGCGAGTCGTAGGCGTTCCCGACCAGTCCGAAAACCGCCCTCCCGCTTCCTCCAGAATTGGGCGGATCGCGGCGATGTCCCAGGCATTGACCACAGGATCGATCATGATGTCCGCGCGACCCGTTGCCACCAATAGGTATCCGTAACCATCACCCCAGGTTCGCGTAATCCAAGCCTGACGCTGAATCGCTTGGTATATTTCCTGCGCGTCGATTTTGTCAAATGAATCGACCTGCGAGGTTACGAAGATGGCCTCGGACAACTTCCTTCGCTGGGATACCTCGGCCTTGAACCAGTCCTCCCCGCCAGACTTTCGGTGCCAGGCTCCCAGCCCCTTGGCGGCCGCAACACATTCTTGTAGGGCCGGAATGAAAATCACTCCGCCTATCGGTTGGTCATTAAATTCCAGTGCCAGCAATGTCGAATACAGCGGAACACCGGCGACAAATGATTTCGTGCCATCAATCGGGTCGACGATCCAACGATATCCCGTCGTCCCGACGTGAACCGCAAACTCTTCACCCAAGACCTCGTCTTGCGGAAAGCTTTCCAGAACCTTTTTTCGCACCAATTGCTCGGCGTGACGATCTGCTGCCGTCACCGGGGACGCATCCGCTTTGGACTCGACCGACAATTCAGAGTTGCCAAAATATGCCAACGTGCTTCTGCCAGCAGCCTCCGCAATCGGTACTAACTGCTGCAGGCGACCACCATGGAGTTCGTCCCAGTTGTCCGGAAAACGCATCACGCTATCACCTCTATCAAGGATGTGTTCAAGTCATTGTCCGTCTTGATTTGCTGCCCCATCGGTCATCGGCCCCGGAAACATCGATTTCCAAAACAAAATCGCGGCTCCGCAAACCAACAGACTGTCGGCGATGTTAAAGTTGGGCCATTTCAAATCATCGTTCAGTTGCAGCAAAATCCAATCGCGAACACCACTTTTCCAAATATCGGGATAATCCGCCTGCCACCACAACCCAAGCCGGTCGTAAAGGTTACCAAAAATACCAGCCATCACGCAGCCCAACGCGATGGTAAGCCACCATTGATGGGCGGCACCGAACCCGAATAGCGTGACCAAAATGGCGATTGCCGCCAACACGGATAGACCAGCAAATACCAATCCATGCCCCGCCCCAAAACCAAACAATGCTCCAGGATTGACCGCCGTTTCAATCCCGACATATCCGTCGATCAACCACCATGTGGTTTGCATCGCGGGTAGCCCACGCCACTGAAAAACCCATTGTTTGGTCAATAGATCGGCTGCCGCACCGCCGATCACCAAACAAGAAAAAACCAAATAACGATTCCAGGGAACGCTACGATCGCCAGGGGATTTCACCTCGGCTGAACGGTTCATCGTCGACGGTTCCGCTCCGCTGCCTGGCTTGACCTGCCTATCCATCCAAACGCCTCCCTTTTGCCCAACCCCGGCCATCCTTGCTGTAGGTGACCTCTTGATTTGTCATCAATACCAAAATTCAATCCTTAACCGCAGCCAAAACCCAAACGGTTTCTCCAGCTTAACAACCATCAGCGCTCCGTGGTACGGTAGCGCCTTCGGATCGATTACGGTACAAAGAACGGCTGATGGGGGGCGACAAACATCGCGAAACTGGCGATTGAACCGATTTTCTCCAGAGAATCAAAGCTTCCGGTCGATTTGCTGTGTAGCCAATCGCATTTGCAGTTTACATAATGGAATGAGCGGCAGATTTAATGACCCCCTTGGCGGGCACCACGCCGCAGGATGTAGCCGGGAGCGGGCAGGAAGAGAGTTGATGTAGTCTTACCTGCCGCTCGCCTAAAAAAACTACACTGCGTCCGTTCTACCCAGACCGCGATCCGTCACCCAACCTGTTCGACCAAGATAGGTCAAAATCCCGATGCTTCAATCACAGAACCCAGCCGCGTCCTCGGTCCATCAAAGCGAGTTGGCGTTTCATCGTTGCATCAACCCGGCGTGTCGGGCTACGTATGAATCGCGGAGTG
>SLFV01000196.1 GCA_007124075.1 Roseimaritima sp. | reverse complement strand
TTGACCGGCAGCCAGTGCACGTTTCTACCATGTTGGTTGTGGGATTTGGCAACCTCCAAAATGCTGGGGTGTTCGATCCGCGAGATCAACCAGTGGGCTTGTGGAGGGCCCACGCCGTGCAGCGCAAGGTTATTTGACTCCGTCCCGCCACTAGTGAACAGTAGCTGTGGCCCGCCCGGTCGGTGCGTTTGTGCCCCTAGGCATTGGCCGATTTGGAACGCTGCCTGGTCTAATAACGAACGCGCACGACGACCCGCCGCATGCTGACTAGATGGATTCAGCGGTCCCTGACTCCACGCCTGGCGCATCACGTCGACGACTTCAGGCAGGATGACGGTTGTGGCGTTATTGTCTAAATAAATCAGATCCATGGCTACCGCGTTGTGCCGGCGGACAGTTCAGCACGTAACTCTTGAAATCGTCTATCGTCGGTGAGGCCGTGACCTAACGGCGTGTTGAAAAAGAGGACCGCCCCGCGTCCGACCTCCGATTTTGCAATGTTCCCATGCGGTCTCCAAAGGTTCAATCCTCTTATCTAACACGCCGTAAGTCCCTTTGAATTTCGTCGGCCTCGCTGAGCAACTGATCAGCTAGCCCCGAGTTGCCAGTCTCATGCAAGTCTGCAGCAATTTCTGCTACCCGTATTTCGATAAACCGAGCGAGATTTGCTGCCAATTCTGCGGGCTGTTGCGACGACTGGGCAAGCACGAAGAGGTCGGGGATCAACACGTACAATTCCCGTAGCGCCAGACGTTGCACGACCGACCACAACACCTTTGCCTGTTCCGGGTGATCTTTGGACCATTGGTGCCACTGATCGGCAAGTGGACCTTCCAGGTGGCTGACTAACAGTTCCGCATCGGCTTGGCTGATTAGCCTGCCGCTCCGCGACCAACGAACCAGATGCCAAGGGTCGTTGGTCAGATCTTGCGATCGCGTCGAATTTTCTGACTTGGAGTCGATCAACCGTGCTGAGGTCAGATATCTTGTCAGCACGCTGCCACTCCCGTGCCGCTTGATTGGCGAAACTTGCAGGTGGACTAGTGGGATTTCCCAGTAGTGAAATTCGCGCGCCTGGAAATTTCTTGGAGAAAACTCGCTTCCCGACACACTTCCCTGCAGCCAAGTGACGCTGCTGACGCAAACCACCAACGTCATTCCAATCACCGTCACGATCAACAGATTGCGGCGGAACCGTTTTCGGATCATGCTGACGTTTCGCTCCCGTTTTGCTTTTCAATGGTAGCTTGCTGCGGTTGAATAGGACCGGCAAGATTATGTCCACAGCCTCGAATTCGGATTTCCCTTGAAGCGAACGGCAGATAAGAATATATCGTCCATCTGGCAGTAACCCCGCCGCTGCGCCGGGCCGTCTGTGACTGCCGATCGCTTTGCCGCATGCATTGTATCCAATTTTTCCGTCTGCATCCTTCAGCGCCGGGGTGGCAGCGTTATTTTAGAAGCTTGAACGAATTACGTGTTGATTGATCGTAACGAATACTGGCGTCATTCGCGAACAAGGCTGGCCGCCCCACCGGTCCATCGTGGTCGGCCCTACCGGGTGACGGCATGGAACCTGCGGTTGCAGCCCACAGCCGAAGACGCGAAAAGCAAGCTGCAACGGGTCGAAGCGGTACTATTGCTGGCGAAACAGCCGCTGACCGCACGTAAAATAGGCCAAATGGCGGGGTTGGCCGATGCAACTGAGGCACGTACCTTGGTTGGGGAGCTAAACGGACTGTACGAGCAGCACTTACGAGCGATTCGTGTTGAAGCGGTCGCCGGCGGCTATCAGCTATTGA
Organism: Roseimaritima sp.; assembly: GCA_007124075.1. Classification (GTDB taxonomy): domain Bacteria; phylum Planctomycetota; class Planctomycetia; order Pirellulales; family Pirellulaceae; genus Roseimaritima. The sequence goes on along the minus strand of SLFV01000196.1, from coordinate 8,898 downwards.
CACAACCCCAATACTCGGGATGGATTCGGCGGTTGGGGCATGTTCCCGAACCGCTGCGGCTTTCCTGGCCTTCGTTAGAGACATTGGCAATCGTTGCCTATCGCCAGCCCGTCATGCGAGCCCAACTGGAGGCAATTCGCGGGGTGGCATGCGGGGAATTGCTGCGACAGTTGATGGAACGGGACTTGGTTCGAATTAGTGGCCGCAGTGAGGAATTGGGGCGACCTTTCCTCTATTCAACAACTAAACGATTTTTACAAATCTTTGGGCTACAGAGTGTAGACGCGCTGCCCGATATTCGTTTTGATATGCAGCCGGAGGATTTTGTTGCCGAACAAACCGAACCGCAGGATGGTTCCTCCGCCGATACTGCGTTACAACAAGACTTGACATCCATGCCTACTTGTTCCATTGTCCCCAGCGATTATGAAGAGGAATCTAACGTGAGCATCGCCATGGTTACTGCATTGAATGATTTTGAAGCGGAAAATCAGCTCGCCGCTCAATCGTTGGAAATCCCCGCCGCTGAGACGTTGCAGCCGTCCCCAAATGCGGCCATCGGTGACGAGGACGATGACTGGGACGACGACGATGAAGAGGATGATGAATGGGACGACGACGATGAAGAGGATGATGAATGGGACGACGACGAGGACTGGGACGACGACGACGACGACGACGACGATCTGGCTGAAGATGACCTAGACGATGACGACGAGGAAGACGACGACGATGACGTAGAAGAGTGGCGGGAGGTTGGTGATGAAGACGAGCTGGACGACGAAGACGACCTGCTAGACGATGACGATGACTGGGATGACGAAGACGATGCGGAAGATGAGGATTGGGATTAACCCATTCTGCACGGGGTCCCGGGGCCTCCGGTCCGTCGACGTTTGGTGCAGCTTGGTGCGGGCATCTTCCTTTGTTTTCCGACACCCCGCACGTTCTCGCCGCAATGAGACGAAGCGGCAATCCTGACCGCAGTCCGCAGCGATGCCCACTCGCTGCGGCGCTGCCGAATGGCCAGTGACCGATTCGTACCAGGCCGATAGTTTAGCGAGGCCTTCAAAGCGGCGGCCCCCTTTCACAACAGGCAACTACGCGGCTCGCTTGCCAACAGAAATAGTCGGTGCGGATGACAAGGCCTCCATCGGTATCGTACGTCGAACCCTGTTCTCTGCCATGCTGTCCCTCAAGGCTTCGACCGCACCAGGGAACCTTTCCTTCAACCCCGACCGCAGGAAGCGCGTCCCGGAGGTAGCGGTCAGTCTTCCCCAGAGTTCCGACCACCGCGAGGGATACAGACTCGCAGCGAGAAACCCCAGGGGCCGGAACCCCAGATCGGCGGTATCGCCAACCACGGTAACCAATGACTGGATTCGCCGGGTTGTTGCCAAAGAGACCGACGAGGCGGTCGGTAAGCTGTGGGCAAGCATCCGCGAGTCCTGATTGCCGACCGCGTGCATCCCGCAACTGTTGGCGACAAACGTCCATAGTACCGACGCAAAAATGGGATCGTTGGCATGTGGCAACTGGCTGACTGCTCGCAGCAGTTCCATTCTCCAAAATGTTGATAGCAGTGGACCACCGGCGATCCTTGCCTGATCGCGATCGCTTGCATCCCGTTGGCCAATACCGATTGGCTGATACAGCTGCGCCGCAGTTTGCGACCAGCCAAAATCGCAGACTTTTCTCCGATCGGCGGTTAACGTCAGCGGAACCACGGCACCGACTTCGTCTTGATCAAAACAACTGACAATGCCTTCCGTCCAACCCTTGGTCGCGCAGTGCCCCCCGGCAACCACCTGCAGGATGCGACCTTGAGCCTGTGCAGCGGCTTGCAGCATCATCGCGGGCAGACTGCCGCCACCTGCCACCACAAACCGCACTTCATCACCCAACGCGAACGGATCGGCGTAGCTGCCGTCATGGACAACCAAAACCTCGCATGCTGGGGGTTTGTTCTCCAGGACCGACAACAAACTGGAATCGAATGCTGCATCATCCCCAGTGTAGGGGACCATAATAGAAAACACAGGGGCGGAAGAGAAGCGTGACACCGGTTGTCCCTCCAAAGCGTTCATCCAATCAATCCGTCGACTGAGGTGATAGCGATACTGCACAGGGGTGAATCGGAAAAACGCGCTAGCCGGATTGAGTGCAACACGATCACAAAGCCGGAAAGTTAGGATATTCAGGTCGACGCCACGAACCTAACTGGGTAACCGTCAAGGATTGCCAGACTTAGAGTAAGCGAACCCGAATGAGACGGTCACGAGTTAAGGCCTGGAAGCAATACCAAGATGGGCGGGTTGCTCGAAAACCTGAAACTCAGCCCACGCCAATCGGCGTTGGTCACTGATCTGCAGTGCCTGTGCTTCGGTTAATCCCAGATCCGCAACCAAATCGTAATACCCCGCCGCACTTGTAAATTCGCTAGTGGTTGATCGATCAACCAAAATATGCTGAAAGTCGCCATTCTCACCGGGCTGGCTAGCACCGACCACCGAAATAAAGTTGCGCAGTCGATTAAGCTGTGCACGTTGCTGCCAATCGACCCGAAGATCGCCAACGACAATCACGTCATCCTGTCCCTGTCGCGAATATTCGAACTCGCGGACCGACAGCAGAACGTCATTGAGCACACTTAGTTCGTTCTCGCGTTCGGATTGCTGCAAGCTGCTGGGATCGATCGCGACATTGATCAACGTAAACGAAAAACCATCTCGCCCCGTCTCCGTCGGCAAGACTGCTTGGAATGTCGCCACCATCGGCGGCAATCGCATCCGGTCGTGGTCATCGTTGACAAGATAGGTGGTCTGCGGAACCAATTGCACCCGTGACGTATCCCAGACGAACCCGTACTGCCGCTGGAAGCTCCCGCGTCCTTGGGGCGGACTGACGACGACCGCGTACCTGGCCCCCTCCGCATTGATGGCCTGCACCATCCGATCGAGCGGTTGCACTCCCGACTGGGCGATATCCTGAATGGCCAGAACGTCGAATTGCTGCGTCAACTGGGCCAGCGTGTTGAGAAGCTTCTTGTCACTGAATTTTTTTTCATCAAAGCCGCTCACGCGAAATCCCGCCACGCGAATGCGATCGCCAGGTTTTTTCAGCCCCGGTCCAACCTTCCCACTCCTGGCGCTCCCGCCAACATCGGTCGCTGTGACATCACGATCTAAGCGGGTAAAGTCAATCCCTTTTGTCAGCCCGAGGCCTAGCAAAAAAACCAACGCCAGGACCGTCGTCAGGGGTCCGATAAAACGTGTCAGCGGCACCCGGTTTGTAACCACCGTTGGCCGTCGACGTCTTCGCTTTCTGAACATTAGGCCGCCATCCCGCGAATCGATTCCATTGCCGCCAAGGCCAACCGAACCAATCGGGGCGAGCCGCTGCCGACTGTCGTTTCCAACGCTTCCTGGGCCGTTTGGGCTTCGGGTCCGATCCGTCCCAAAGCCGCTGCGGCTTGTTCGCGGACAGCCAAGTAGGGTGATGCCAGCAGGGCATGCGTCAGCGCCGGGGTTGCCACCGCTGCGGTTGGCCCCAACCGCGATAACAAACGCGCTGCCCAATACGCCGATTCACCATCAATCGGTGGCTGGGCTTGCAGCAAAACCTCAACCAAAGCTCCGATGTCCGCAATACTGGGGGGTCCGGCGGTTTCCAGCGCTTCTGCGGCCCAGTAACGCGTCTGCCCGTCCGGGTCTCCGGCCGCGTGAACCAGGGCGACGATCACCCCGCAGGGGACGCGAACGGTCATCGCAAGCTCTCTGGCGGCGGCGGCACGCTGCGCAGCCGTACCGGTTCGCAAGCGGTCCGCACACCCGATCATCATTGCATCCACCGTCACCCCTCCATAAAATCTGACAGATGTAATACGTCCAATCGTTTTCCGACTCGTCGCGGTCGAAACCAAAGCGTCCTCAACCCGCGATTCTGTTACATACTTCATGGAGTCACTTCGTTGCAACAGCAAACCGAATTCGCCATCATCCCTGACCGCCAGCAGATCGAGGAATTGGAGCGCGAAATTCGTTTCTTTCCCAGCGAAACCAAGACGCCACGATCGCTACCGATGGATTCAATCAGTCGCTGGAATGAATCTGGCTATCTGGCCCCGCTGGACGCCTTGGATCCAGCGACGGCGACCGATTATCGGCTTTATTTTGACGACCTGCTGGCGAAGGCTCTGGCTGCGGGGAAGGATAGCTACTCGATCAGCAGTGCGCACATGCGGCATGCGCGGGTATGGGATCTGATGCAGCATCCGCAGATTGTTGGCCCCGTGGTTGATTTGCTTGGGCCCAACGTAATCGGCTGGGGCTCGCACTTTTTTTGCAAACTGCCCGGAGATGGAAAGCGGGTTGATTGGCATCAGGACTGTAGTTATTGGCCGCTGACGCCAACAAAAGCGGTCACGGTATGGTTGGCAATCGATGACGCTGACCTGGAGAACGGTTGCATGGAAGTGGTTGTTGGCTCACATCGTCACGGGTTGGTCGAATTCGAGATGAGCGACGGGGCGTCGGACAATGTGCTGAATCAAACTGTCAGCGACCCGACTCGCTATGGCCGGATCCTTGCGACTCCGCTAAAGGCCGGCCAGTTTTCGATCCATAGCGATCTGCTGCTGCACGGCTCGGCACCCAATCAGTCCAATCGTCGGCGCTGTGGATTGACGCTTCGTTATTGCCCCGCCGATGTCGAAGCCTTGCTGGGCTGGAATCAAAAAGGCCTCGTGGTCGCGGGCGACGCCGACCCCCTTAAATGGCCGGGGTGCAATCGACCCGATCAGTGATAAGCGCCGCGTTCGGCTTGTTGCTTGTCAGGCGATTGCACTTTGGACGCGGTATTAAATAGGTGACAAAGCATCGCTTCTGGCTTCGTTGATCTGCATCAGCATACTGAACATCATCGCCAGCATCAGCAACACAACCGCGATCCAGACGACGGCGGTGAAGATCCCGCACAAAGTCCGGATTGCCAGTTTAGCACGTTCATCGTACTGGACAGCCAGTGCTTGCAGTGACTCCGCATCGGTCCCTGAAATTTCCGCGACTTCCAGTTGCACCAAGAAATCTTCCGGTAAAACCTCAGCAGCCCGCAACGAATCGGCAAGGCTTTCCCCACGCCGAATGGCGTTGGTTGTGGGCTTTATACCACCGCAATAATATTCGCTGTCGGTGCTGTCCAAGGCCAATGCAACCGAGCGGATTGCGTCCAAGCCGGTATCAAGCGTTAGGGACAGGACCCAGCAAAACCGCGACAGTGTGATCGTCTGCAGCGACGGTCCGAACACCGGGATCAAGTACAGCAACGGAATCAGATTATGCACCCCCAGAAAATTACGACGTGCTGCAAAAATTCCTGCTGCGATCAACGCAAAAAAAACGGCGGCGGAAGCGAGGAAAATGATCGCCCCCGAGGTCCCCCGCAATCCCAGACCCGCGACATCCAACATTTGCCCACCCCCCGCAGGCGTCAGCACTCCCTGAATCCAAATCAGTAATGCGATCACAAAGATTCCCGCAACCATTTGGATCATCGGCCAAGCGATCCCGATTAAAAACGTGCGGCGTATGGAAAGGCGGTGATCGTAATGATCCGCGACCATTTGCATCGTGCGTTCCAGTCGTCCGGTCAGTTCACCGACACGAACCATCGACACCAACAGTTTGGGGAAATAGCCGTCCTGTCGTTCCATCATGCTGGACAAGGTTTCGCCTTCCTTGACCCCCTCGATGACAGCAAGCATCGCATGACGATGCCGGGCAGAGCCTCCCTTTGCTTCTGCTCGCAGCAGCATCAGCAGATCGGCTCCCGCTTGATAACCTGTTGCCAGACGCCGTGCAAAGCCTGCGGTTGTGGCGACCCCCATCGATCCGAATATCATTCGCCACCACTCACATTCATAAACAGGCCGCACCCGAACTTTCGCTGCTAAGGAATTACCCGGCCCTTCTCACCACCTATCCCCGCGAGTGCGGCTGCACAAGGGCCGGGAGAGAGGAAGGGTTCGTCGCTAATGCGCGCCTAAGAACGTTCGGCTTGTTCAGTCGTCTCCGCATTGCCAGTCTGCTGGGGTTCAAATAATCGCTGTCCTTTGACCAGCGTTTCCAACTGGTCGGCAAGCTGTTTGCCAAACCCATCGACATCTCCAAATCCAACATGGACTGCTTCCACGCGACCGTCTTTCCCAATCAGTACGGTTTGCGGAATCGCCTCGGCCCCGTATGCTCCCGCGATGCGGCCCTCGGGGTCCAGCAGAACGGTGGGTTCGACCCCAAGTTCTTTGAGAAAAGCGGTGATTCGAGCTTTTTCCTCATCAATATTGACCGCGTAAAATACGACCCCACGCTCAGCCCACTCGTTGGTGACCTTGGTGATTTGGGGCAATGCTTCCACGCACGGCCCACACCAAGTTGCCCAGAAATCCAAGACCACGACCTCCTTGTCGCGATGCTGTTGCAAGCTTATTTTCTTCCCATCCAATCTTTTGGTAGTGAACTCCGGTGCTGGCTGTCCCAGCAACGGATGTGAAAAACCTTGCATGGGAAGCGAATCGATGTACTCCTCCAAAGAGGAATACATCGTGGCGTTTGGTTGGGGCGTGAAGCGAAACGTCTCCGCGTCAATCGTTTGATCTGGCTGCCATTGTTTGAAGTCAATAACGAACTCCAGCGAGAACCCCTCAGGGATATTGACCGAGTTCAACCGCTGTAAGTTTTCCGTCAAGTTTACCGCCAGACGCACCGGAGCGGGCTGGTCCCCGTCACGGACCCATAGATCCCAGACCACGCCATCGGCCCGCCGTACGTGGACACGTGTCGTCTCGGGTAGGTCTTCACGCTGGCCATCGCTGACCCCCATCCCCGTCGCACCGCGAAAAAATGTCACGAATGGATCGCCGCCGGAAATCGTTAATGACAGAATATATTCGGGGAATGGCTCGAACAGCGTTTCAGGATCACTGGCTAGCTGTTTTAACGACGCGGGGGCTGCCTGCTGGATGTACGCTTCAGGCGACAGCACGGCGAACATGCTTTCGCTATCGGCAATCAGTTGGGAATCAAATTCGCTTCCTTTAAGAACTGCCAACAGTCGATTGGGAACTTGCGAAAAAATCTGGTAATTCCCGGTCTGATTCTGCAGGACTTTGCCATTGAGCGCTGCGGTTAAGCGCATGTTCGCCGTGCTGCGAAGTGTTTTCGCTTGGCGGATTGTTTTAAACAGTGGCGTCACCGCAGCCTTGACCTCGTCGGTCATTGCAATCGCTTCCCCGCCCGGCGCGCGGATGCCGATCGGGGGTACATCATCAGCGGGCGCGTTTCCCAGGAAGACCCCGGGGCCAAGAACCGTCACCCACAGCAGCAAGCCAACCACCGCCCACCGCCAACCGCTCCAGGGAAACCCCTTCACGGGCAGCCATAACCCCCCTTGCAAAAAGGAGTAAGGATGTCGCCGCGTAGGGTGCGGACATTCCTGTGCAACCATGTATTCAACCTCGTAGTAAGGAAAGCTTTCCCGTAGGCAGGCAATCGCAGAGACCAGCCGCCTGCAGAGCGGTGTCATCCCTTGCACACCGGACAGCCAAAGCACTGGTCGCTGGCATGCATACGGAGACATTTGTGTTCTGGTCACCATCCCGCGGGACTGCACTATGATAGGACCCCAGAGAAGATTGGTCGACCGCAAACTTTTGCGTTGCTGAGGGCAAACGTCGAAGCTACTTCTGAGCTGGACCAATGGCCTGCCGCACCACCTCCGCGACGCTGCCGCAATATAACTGAACCGACGGCAGGGAGGCATGGAAGCGGATCCAGTTTTGCTGCAACAGCCGATGAATAATCGCTTGACCAGCAGCGGGCTGGCCTACCATCTGCATGAGCGTGTTTAGTTCGACGGGCTCTTTAGCCTTCAGCAGATGCGCAAGAAGTTGCTGACCGATCCGAGGCAAACGGTAAAAACGTTGTCGCCACAGCAACGGAACATCCATCGCTCCACTTGATTCAAGTGCGTTCCCATGACGTACCTCCACCGCTGCTAAGAGCATCGCTAGCAAGGTCAGGTCATCGCAATTGCCGTTGCCCCAGCGAACCATTTTTTGCCAATCCATTGGCGGGTCGGCGCTCCGATAACGCGGCAGGTGGAGCTGCAAAAACTCCACCGATTGTTGTTGGTCCAGCGGGCCCAGCGTGATGGTCTGTTCGGCACGGTCATCGGTAAATTGAAAGCTTTCATCCGCCGCCGAAATGATCCCGAAGACTCCAGGTACTTCCTGTTTTATACGGCGCAGTAACTTCAAGCTTGCTTCGTCGGCCGACTGCACATCGTCGATCAATACAATGACCGGCCGATGCTTGCAGACTTGGGTCCACAAAAGTACGGAGGCTTGTTCCAAATCGCCAACGCCCAGCGAACGCTCCCGAGGTACATCAACCGCTTTCTTCAACGTGTTTCGCAATGTGGCAAACGATCGTCCCAAACGTTGCCGCGTGACGGGGTCTACTTCCAAAGTCGGCGCTTCGGGGCGACTGTATTCCTTGGCAAGTTGGTCGACAATGCAGTCAATTGCCTGCATGGCGATTTGCTCGCGAGGTCGACACCGAACGCTGAAGACGAGCAACCAGCGATTCTTTAACAACCGTTCGGTAACGGCCTCCAAAAACCGTGTCTTCCCCAGCCCGGGCGAAGCGTTAATGTGCAAATGCCGAGCCCCCCGCCGGTTCACCAGGTCGCGCAGCCACAGGTCAACATCGTGCAACGCACTGTCGCGACCAATGATTTTCAATAGCGAAGGTTGCAGGAAGGGTTCGGACGTCGTATCCAACAGGTCGCCCGCCAGTGCGGCGACTTCCCACGCCGTTGGTCGATCCCACGGGTGAACCGACA
>SLFV01000440.1 GCA_007124075.1 Roseimaritima sp. | reverse complement strand
GATCAAGCGGGATTTGATGCGCACGCCACGGTGATCGCTCGCTAGACAGATTTTGAGCATCAAGAGGTTCTCCGATTGGTATCGTCGTTTGGTTTGTTTGGGAGTGCCGCCGATGAAGCCTCTCCACGGCTGACTTCGGCGGTATCAAGCCACCCATGTTCCGACATGATTTCGACCCACAACTCCAGTTCCTGGTCTATCTGAGCAGCACAGGCGTCATAGACCTCTACCGGGGCACCGACAGGATCGCTGATATCCTGTCCATCATGGCGCAGGGGACGGACTCGATCCCCCAGTTCCGGCCAGCGTGCCAGGATGGCTGCGGCATGTTGCTTTGTCATCGTGAGGATAAGGTCCGCCAACCCCACCAAACGTTCGTCCAGCGGTCGACTGCCATGCCCCGTCAAATCCAAACCGCGTCGACTCATCACCTGGACGGCTTGCTGCGCGGCGCTGCTGCCAGGCATAGCGGCGACCCCGGCGGAAACGACCAATACGGAGTCCTCACTGCCGGTTTTCTGCCGTAAACGTTCCCGCAGCAGGGCTTCCGCCATCGGGCTGCGACAGGTATTTCCGGTGCATACTACCGCAACGATCGGCTTTGAAAACTGTCGCATAGCGGCCCTTTCAATCGCGCCTTCGAACATGATATCGTATAGGTTGCCGACGACGCGAACCACCGTCGACGGGCCGCTGTAACGGCAGGGGCCATCACTAATGATCAACGGCAACTGGTCGCCAAAGCGAGCGGCGACATCCTCCGCTGTGGTCGCTGGAGGTTGCCCCGCCAAACTGGCGCTGGTCAACACGATCGGAGCGGCAATGAATTGATGGAGTGTCTGAAAAACACGATGGTCAATCACGCGAAACCCAACGGAACCATCGGCGGCTTGAACCAGCCCTCGAACCAGTTCCGGTAGTTGCGTCAGTGCCGATTCCCTTTGATCGCAAGTCAGTTTCAGTGTCAAGGGGCCCGGCCAGCACCGAGTTGCAAAACGGTCCGCCAACGGACTTAGGCTACAGGTAAAATCCAGCACCGCTTCCGTGCTTCGCACCGCCAACGCAAACACGGCATCGGGATCCCCCCGACGCAGGTCCAGTAGTTTCTTGGTTGCCCCCGCGTTCAGGCCGCTCGCTGCCAGCGTGTAAACCGTCTCCGTCGGTAAAGCAATGACATGCCCCTCGGCCAGGGCCTGCACCGCCCGATGAATCAGGTCACGCGGATCGTCGGCTTTCTGTAGGTCAACTAAATTGGGCATGGAGTCGATGGAGTCAGCAGCAAGGGCAAACGAAACCACTTGATTCATTAACATTTTGACGCCAACTCCAGGTGCGACTACCGCGAGTACCGCCAGAGAACCCTCAGCGGATTTTATCACTGCGTTAAAGATGCTTCAATGGCCCGCTATGTACCGTACGCTTTCGCCGGTATGGGATGAATTCTCCTCGCGGATCGTGCAGTAAGCATTCCGAACGGGCGAGGCGCGCCGTTGTCGTAACCCCGCGGTCAGCAGCCGATCGGCGGAGGGTGAGCGTTTGGGCAATGCAGACCGTTGCATGGCCAGCGGGACGGCGACTTTGAAAAACAAGCTCAGCCGTAAATTCAGAGGCCTCCCGGGAACGCGGTATAGGAAGTAAAATCAGGCCCGTTAACCTTAAGCGAGCGGCCGAACCCGTGCTTTTGTTTCATGTGGATTTCAGGATGAGCCGGGTGGCGTAAGCCACGGTTTCCCAGCGAAAACCAGGGCTAACGCCCAACGGCGGATTGTTGAATCGCTGATTACTCGATGGGACAAAGCACTTGAAATCCACCATCCTCTCCTTCGTCTCCTGCCTATAATGCCTGCTGCGCGGGGACGGGAGGGGTTGATTGGTGTCTGCCGCCCGCCCTAACGATCTGTCCCGAGATGCGAAGCCGTCCCAATCGCTTTATCAATGAGGCTAGTTTTCTGCTATGGCGTCCACCGTTTCCAGCCAACGCGTTGTCAATTTTTCACCTGGGCCCGCCGTTCTGCCCATTCCGGTCTTGGAGCAGATTCGGGATGAGATGTTGTGTCTGCCGGGGGCTGGCTGTTCGTTACTGGAAGTTTCCCACCGAGATAAGTCATTTTTGGATATCTTACACGGTGCCGAAGCGACGTTGCGAAACTTGCTTAGGATCGACGATGACTACGCGGTTCTGTTTGTGCAGGGAGGGTCTCGACTGCAGTTTTCCATGGTCGCGGCCAACCTGCTGCGTGGGCAGGGCAATGCGGCTGAGTATCTGGTGACCGGGTCGTGGAGCAAATACGCGGTCGCCGAGGCCAGCAAGGAGGGTGCCGCTAATGTTTCTTGGGATGGAAAGGGCAGTAATTACAGCGGATTGCCGGAGGCTGGGGACGTCAAGGTTGCGGAGGATTCGGCCTACCTTTACTACTGCAGCAACGAAACGATTCAGGGGGTCCAGTTCCCCTCCGAACCGGCGTGTCCCGCCAGCGTGCCGCTGGTATGCGATGCGTCGAGCGATTTTCTTAGTCGCGCACTTGAGGTTCGAAAGTACGGCGTGTTGTTTGCCTGCGCTCAGAAGAATGCGGGACCCTCCGGGGTCACGGTGGTGATTATCCGCAAGGATTTGTTAGCCCGTGGCGATGCGGGGTTGCCGGGCTATTTGTTGTACCGAAACCATGCAGAGAACGACTCTTCGTGGAATACACCACCTACGTTTGCCATTTATGCTTTAGGACTGGTGGCAAAATGGCTTGAAGGGCAGGGCGGTCTGGCCGCTGTCGAAGCCAACAATCGCCGCAAGGCTGAG
>SLFV01000477.1 GCA_007124075.1 Roseimaritima sp. | reverse complement strand
GTTGTACCGAGATGAAAAACCAATCTCGCTGCCAGCGGTTGAACGGGTACCGACGGAGGAACAAGGCAGGCCAAGTGAATCGGACCTTCGGGAAACATCGGGGAAGGTGACGGACCCTGAGCGGTTAGCAGGAACGGGGGCACCAGAAATCTTGACCACCAAAAATGACTCCTTGGCCGAGATGATTCGTTGTCAAATCACTCCGCAAGGCCTGTTAGTGCAGTCGGTTGACACCCAGGCGCTCGACCGATTTGAGCAGCAGTTGATGTTGCTAGCCGGTCCCACCGAAACGACGTCACCGGTTGGGAATCCTGTGGTGTTTTATTTGCGACATACGCGACCGGACGAAGCCTTGCGGATGCTCCGAGAACTTATTGATGGCGGGGGCCTAGGCACGGACCGACCATCGGGGACCGCCAGCGATGGTTTGGTTTCGAGTTCCAGAGGACTATTTTCCATGTCAAGCGTTGTGACCTCCAACGAAGGGACAACCACGATGATGGCCGGTACCATTACGGTTGTGGCGGACTCGCGATTGAATCGCTTGATTGCCCAAGGAACCGATGCGGACATCGATCGCATTGAAGGCTACCTGAAAATTATTGACCGCGACAGCAGCATCACGAACGTAGAAACCTACGGAACGGCTCAGGTGATTGAGCTGGTCAACACGCGGGCAAGCGAGGTTGCGGAGGCAATCAAGGAAGCATTTGCCAACCGATTAATCACCAGCAAGGCCGACATGAACAGGCAGGAGCCCGCAAAAACCGCTGCGAAAGGGTCCGATGCCGACCAGAAAAGCGCAATTAAACCGACGACCACGCCCAGGGACTTGGAACCGAAACTTGCAGTTGCAGTTCACGAGGCAAGCAATTCCCTGATCGTTACGGCCCCCCCCGCATTGTTTTCGGAAGTGCAAAGCTTAGTCAAATCGATTGACCAACGCGGCGAGCAAGCAATTTCGGTGGTAGCCCCTAGCAGCAGTGCCGCGTTTGGCGCGGTCCTGGAACAATTGGCGGGCGAGTCAACAACTTCCGGGCGGAGTCGTACTCGGTCTTCGTCACGATAACGAAGATGGCACCTGGCCGGCAAGAAACACTCCAAGCGACCAGTGGTCATGAACAACGCCCTTTGGCCTAGCATATAAGCGAATCGTGCAATGACACACCGACGCGATCATCGGGAAATCAGACGCTTTCCAACCTATCGGCTGATTGGGCTGGGCTTGATCGGCTTCTTCTTGTGCCCCATCCTTCCTCCCTCGGATGTGGCCGCACAAGGGGCACTGCGTGATTCACTGGAGCGACTTGACCAAAATCGCAACGGGATCATCGAGCCCGAGGAAATTTCACCGATGGCAAGAAACTACCTTGCCGCGATTGCCAAATCAGGCCGCTTGTCTCTCAGTCGCGCAAATTCGATCGATGCGTGGCAGGAGGCGGCTCGAACCCATCACGCGGCCGAAACCACCAGGAGGATGCGTCGCATTGAAATCGACGGGTCGGTCCCTGACTTGGCATTTGGGGCGGAAAAATCGGCGCGAGCCGTGCCGGAGTTTGGGGACGCTGAAATTCGGTATCCGTTCACGAATGAAGACTGGGAACTGGCGGCCAGTACGCTGCGGCGCTACGACCGCAATAAAGATGGCTATCTGGACCTTACGGAACTGGCAGAGGCCCGTTGGTCGCAGCGTAACCCGCTGGACGACGACCTGGATAACGATGGGCGGCTAAGTCAGATTGAAATGGCGCAACGCTACGCTAGGCGAAGGATGCTGGCCGAAGCAACCAACAATCAAATTCGCAGAGAAGTCACGCCCCGGCCGACAAGCTATGATGACCAAGCATCCCCGGAATCGGAAACCAGCTTCACCCGGCGCCGTAGTGATCGCCGTGCTTATTTGGCTTCCACGCTGATGTATCGCTTTGACGCCAACCGCGACGGTAGGCTAGATGCGGTCGAAGCGGCGAAAATCGGCTTACCCTTCAGCCAAATCGACATTGATCGTGATGGGGAAATTTCTCGCCGTGAGCTCGAAGCGTATATGCTTCAGTTGCAGGAAGATGCCGACGAGGCAGCCAAGGGTTTGCCAAGCTGGTTTTTTGAACGTGATGCGAATCAAGACGGTCAGATTTCGATGAGCGAATTTGCGGACGAATGGACGGAGGAACTGATCGAGGAGTTCAATGCGTTAGATCTGAATGGGGATGGAATGCTAACCGCCGCAGAAGCGAGGCTGTCAAAGTCGCTGATTGGTGGGCAGTACACCAATACGGAGGCAGAGGTACTAGCCCCCGGGAAAACGCTAATCTCCGAAATCGTTGTGGAAGAGGACTTTCTGATTCGGGATATCGACATTCAGTTATCGATAACGCATACCTACACGGGGCATTTGAGTGGTTATTTAATCGGCCCGGATGGTCAGCGGATTGAATTATTTGCATCCGTGGGCGGATCGGACGACCACTTTGATCAAACGATTTTCGACGATCAGGCCAACACCTCGATTACACGTGCCCGCCCTCCATTTAATGGAAGGTTCCAGCCTGGTGCCGTTATCAAGCGTCAGAAAAGCCTCAGCCACTTCAACGGATCGAACATCCAAGGCGTCTGGCAATTGGTCATCAGTGGCAGCCGCAGCGATCGTTTTGGAATGTTGCACGGCTGGGGTATGTTGGTAAAACCGGAATAAACCGTAGGCCGTGTTCCCCAGCGCTTGCCCCACCTCCAACCTCCTCCTAATCTGATCGGTTTCGCAATGAAAACGAAGTCCAGTTGGGTGCGATCGCAGCAGCCAAAATACAACTCCCGGCCGGGGGCGCGTCCCAGGTTGGCCTGACGCGTGGGATGGAAGGGCCCTGCCAGATTTCAGCGTCCGCGACATCGGTGGCGCCAGAGGGTTGCCGCCAGCATCGCTCCACCTACATCGAACCGGCACCTGCTTTGACCACCCCTGCACCTACCGTGTTTCGTGTCCAGGGCCTGACCAAGGTCTACTCGATGGGCGAAGTTTTCGTACACGCACTACGGGGTGTCGATCTGGAAATCTGCACCGGCGAGTTTGTGGTCCTACTGGGACACAGCGGCAGCGGCAAATCAACATTGCTGAACATGCTGGGAGGACTGGATCAGCCCACCGCAGGCTCGATCCATTTTCGCGACCAAGACCTGACGCGGGCCTCGCCGCAGGAACTAACGCTGTATCGGCGTCGCTCCGTCGGCTTCGTTTTCCAGTTTTACAACCTGATCCCCAGTTTGACCGCAACGGAAAACGTCGCTCTAGTGACGGACATCAGTCCGGCTGCGATGCGACCAGAGGAAGCATTACGATTGGTGCAACTGTATGACCGTCGCAACAGCTTTCCCTCCCAACTATCCGGCGGCCAACAGCAGCGAGTAGCGATCGCGCGGGCCATTGCCAAGCGGCCTGAAGTGTTGCTGTGCGACGAACCGACCGGAGCGCTGGATGTGAGCACAGGAATCAGTGTGCTGGAAGCGATCCTGACGATCAATCAATCGCTGCAAACCACCACCATTGTGATCACGCACAATGCGACGATCGGTGAAATGGCAGACCGCGTCGTCACGCTGCGGGACGGCAGGATCAACGAAGATTATCGCCCAAGGGTGCGCAAATCGGTTCAGGAGCTGAACTGGTGAGCCAACTCGTGGGGCAACGTGTCTTTCCGCAGATCAGCTCCCTGGACCGCAAATTGCTTCGGGAACTGTGGGAGAATCGCGGCGCTTCACTGGCGATCGTAGCAGTCATCGCCGCAGGTGTGGCAGTCTTTGTCATGTCGATCAGCACGCTTTTGTTTTTGCAGCATACACGCGATGCCTACTTCGATCGCTACCGCTTGGCCGATCTGTTTGCCTCCGTCAATCGCGCCCCCGAAGAAATCGCTAAGCGACTGGAACTGCTTCCCGGAGTTGCGCGGGTGCAAACGCGTGTCGTCTCTGACGTAGTCATCCAAGTCCCCGGCCTGCGCGAACCCGCTACCGCCAGAATGGTTTCCCTGCCCGAGGCTGTGACCAATGGTGTCGGCGACATTGCCCGTAAAGCTGGCTTGAACGCGATCCACCTGCGCCAGGGCAGGCTGCCCTCCGCCGACGCGGCGACGGAAGTGGTGGTGAGCGAAGCGTTCTTTCAGGCCAACCAACTGCAACTGGACAGCCGTATCGAAGTCCTCTTGAACGGTCGCATGCAACCGATGCGCGTCGTTGGCGTGGCCCTATCCCCGGAATATGTCTTTCAAATTCGTGCGGGCGATCTCTTGCCCGATGATCGCCGGTTTGGCATTTTTTGGGCTTCGCGTGCACAGTTGGCTGCAGCCTTCGACATGCAGGGGGCGTTCAATGACGTATCGCTGCAGCGGATGCCCGGGGTGGCGATCGAACCGCTGATCCGGCGGGTTGACCAAGTACTGGAACCCTACGGCTGCCTGGGGGCCTACGGTCGGGACGACCAAATATCCTGTCGGTTTCTGGAGGACGAAATTCAACAACTACGCGCCACGGGCTTGGTCGTGCCGATCATCTTTCTGTTTGTCGCCGCTTTCCTGTTAAACGTCGTTTTAGCCCGACGCATTGAAACGCAACGCGAAGTCATCGCTACCATGAAAGCCTTTGGCTATCGTGACTGGGAAATCATCGGACACTACCTCAAGTCCGCGTTGCTGATCGCAGTGGGGGGCGGGATTCTGGGGGGACTATTGGGGTCGTGGCTTGCCGCTGGGCTGTGCCAGTTGTATTCCCAGTTTTTTCGGTTTCCAACGTTCGTCTTCCAGCCCAGCGGTAGAGCCTTGGTAGGGGGAGTCATGGTCAGCCTGAGCGCCGCCGGGGTTGCAGCGATTTTTGCCCTGCGACGTGTCCTGCGATTGCAACCTGCCGACGCGATGCGACCTGCCGCGCCGGAACATTACCGCCGTGGCCTCAGTGACGCGCTATGGCAGGCCCTGCGGCTACCCCCACCATTGGTGATGATCCTTCGGCGACTGCGACGCAAGCCAATCGTGACGGGACTCTCGATTACGGGAATCAGCATGGCCACTGCCGTGCTGATGGTCAGTCGCTTTTCGTTGGACGCGGTTGACCACATGATCGATTTTCAATTCGCCACCGTACAGCGGCAAGATATCCAAGTAAATTTTTCGCATGCCCTTTCCCCCAGTGCAGCCCATGCGATGGGTAACCTGAAGGGGGTGATCGCGGTGGAACCTTTTCGGGCCGTACCGATTCGACTGCGTCATGGACATCGGCAACGCCGCACCGGTCTGCTGGGCCTCGCGCCAGAGCCGGAATTATTTCGCTTACTGGATCACCACGAACGCCCCGTAAGGCTGCCCAGGGAGGGTTTGGTGCTGTCCAACAAATTGGCTGAACTGCTGCGGGTCACCCCCGGTGATACCATCGAATTGGAAGTGCTGGAGGAGCGACGGCAACGTTTGCCGATCACCGTCACGGCAGTGGTCACGGAGTATACCGGCACCAATGCCTATATTGAGGCGACGGCACTGGCCAAATTATTGCAGGAGGATCGTCGCATCAGCGGAGCCTTTATGACCATCGATTCGCAGCACATCCCCGCCGTGTATACGGCCTTGCAATCGACCCCACGAGTCGCGGGGGTGGCAATCAAGGCAGCGACCTTGCAGGCGATTCGTGACACCATTCGTGAAAGCCAGTCTATCATGCAGGGGTTCAATAGGGTGTTTGCCGCCGTGATCGCGTTGGGGGTCGTCTACAATTTGGCTCGCATCACACTGGCCGAACAACGTCGTGAATTAGCGACGTTGCGCGTGATCGGGCTGACCCGTGGCGAGATTTCGTTCATGTTTGTTGGAGAATTAATGCTGTTAACCGCGTTGGCAATCCCACTGGGTTGGTTGTTGGGCAGCATCTTTTGTTATTCCTTGGTCAAAGCATTCGAATCCGAACTGTATCGGGTTCCGCTGGTAATTACGCGTCACAGCCTTGTGTCCGCCGGAATAGGGACCGCCGCGGCAGCGCTGGCCAGTGGCTTGTGGGTACGGCGGTCGTTGGACCAACTGGATCTAGTGGCGGCATTAAAAGAGTAGGCTAGCATGATCGCGGATGGCAAAACCCCATGAGGCAAACCGGTCCAGTTGTTCGCCGCCTAGGATTGCTAGGCATCGGCATTCTCCTGGTCGGCGCATCGGCCTATGTCTTACGCCCTGATCCGGTTCCGGTCGATCTAGGCGGGGTCGACTGGAGGTCGCTTACCCTATCGGTTCGTGAAGCGGGATTGACCAGGATTCGCGAACGTTACGCGATCTCCACGCCGCTGGATGGCAGACTGCAACGGATCACGCTGAAGGTGGGCGATCAGGTCAATGCAGACCAGACTGTCATTGCCCGCTTGGAGCCGACGCTTCCTACGCTGCTGGACCCACGTGCGATCGCCCAGATTAAAGCTCGCGTGCAAGCGGCGCAGCGACGTGTAGAAGTTGCCAAGTTACGACTGGAATCTGCAACTGTCGAAGCCCGCCACGCCGAAGCCGAACGCGCCAGGATTTATCAACTGTATCAACAGGATGCGGTCGCCGAAGCGGAGCGGCAGCATGCCGAATTGCAGGCGAGGTTGAGTACCGACGCGCAGCGAGCCGCCCAGTACGACGTAGAAATCTGCGAATTCGAATTGGAACTCGAGCGGGCGGCGCTGTTGATAACCGAATCAAGCCACGAGGACTCACCAGCGGACATGCTGCTGACGATTCGTGCCCCCATTGATGGTCGCGTACTGCGCATGCATCAGGAACACTCCGCAGTCATTCCCGCAGGAACGGTTCTTCTGGAGATCGGTGATCCGCATGACCTGGAGGTGGTCGTCGATGTGTTATCGCGGGACGCCGTAAAGATCCAGCCGGGAGCTGCCGTCACGCTGCACCGCTGGGGCGGTCCCCAATCGTTGCGAGGGACGGTCCGGTACGTGGAACCGTCAGGCTATACCAAGGTTTCGGCTTTGGGTGTCGAGGAACAACGCGTGGATGTGGTGATCGATTTTTCCGATCCTCCACAGCAACGAGCAGCTCTGGGGGATGCATTCCGCGTCGAGGCCGAAATTTCGCTTTGGCACAACCCACATGTGCTGACCGTTCCGACCGCCGCTTTATTTCGCAGTGGCGAGCAGTGGGCAGCGTTTGTCCACGCCGACGGCAGGGCTCAGCAGCAACAGGTTCAGCTGGGACAGAGGAACGAGCAGCTTGCTGAAGTCTTGGACGGATTGTCGCCGGGCGTGGACGTCGTGCTGTACCCCAGCGAGCAAATACGTACTGGCACGCCCATTCGTAGCCGGTCGGATTGATCGACCTCGCGCGCATTTTTTTTAGGTTCTTAACCGGAATCCTTTGTCAAGTCCCTGCTGCCCAGCCAGGGCGCGCCCCTTTGGGCATTCGGGACATTATTCGGCACCGTATGCCATAAGCCAGCCGACCATGCCCACCCTTGGTGTTTACGCTGCAATATCGGCATGTGGTGAAGCCTTCATGCGAGAACGCCCACTTTGAAGTCGCTTACCCCCTTTCTCCCGAACGCTTTAGGGGTACATTACCAACAATGCCAATTGGAAGTGAATACCACGACCAGGCTGCAAGCGGTTGTCCCTGTGGACGATGGTATTTTTTTTTCTGCGTTGCGATTACGGCCTGCCAGTGATACTGATTTTAAAAAATGGCGTCTCTGACCAACAGATCGACCATGTAATCGATCGCGTTGAAAGCTTGGACCTGAAGGCGCATCTCAGTCGCGGAACGTTCCGCACCATTGTTGGCATCATCGGTGACGAAACCGAAATCCCGATTGACTCGCTACGTGCGATAGTCGGCGTGGAACAGGTCATTCCTGTTTTACCTCCGTACAAGCTTGCTTCCCTGGAGGCTCACCCACAGCGTTCTGTGGTCCAGGTGGGTGAAGTCAAAATTGGCGGGGGATCGTTAGCAATGATTGCTGGTCCCTGTTCGGTGGAGGAGCCCGAACGAATGGAACATCTGGCGAAATCTGCAAGGCAGGCAGGAGCCAATATTTTTCGTGGCGGCGCGTACAAGCCACGCACCAGTCCCTACGATTTCCAAGGCCTTGGCGAGGAGGGCCTAAAGATTTTGCGAGCCGCTGGCGACAAGTATGCGATGCCGGTTGTGACCGAAGTCACCGATCCCCGAAATGTGGAACTGGTCACTCGGTACGCCGATATGCTGCAGGTTGGTGCCCGCAACATGCAGAATTTTGTGCTGCTAACCGAAGTTGGGAAGTCGGGTCATCCAGTACTTCTAAAACGCGGCATGAGCGCAACGGTACAGGATTTGCTGATGAGTGCGGAGTATATTTTGTCGCAGGGGAACTCGCAGGTCGTGTTGTGCGAGCGGGGGATTAAAGGCTTTGACACCATGACCCGCAACGTATTTGATATTGCGGCGGTTCCTTTGCTGGCCTCGCTGACGCATCTGCCGGTGATTGTGGACCCCAGCCATGCGACCGGTCGCCCTCATTTGATTCCCGCATGCGCTCTTGCGGGACTGGCTGCCGGTGCAGATGGGGTGCATATCGAAATCCATGACCAACCCGAAGTGGCCAGAAGCGACGGACCACAGGCGTTGCTGCCGCAGCAGTACGCTGATCTGGCTGAAAAAATGCGACAACTCGCGGCACTACTGGGCAAACACATATCCCCTTTGAATGCGGAAGCGTTGATCTGATGCGAAAGACTTTGATTGCTGGAAACTGGAAAATGAACATGCGTAGGGGTACTGCGGTTGCCCTGGCCAAAGGCGTCGTTGACGGTCTGAGCGATGAGGACGCGGTCGAAGTCGTCCTGTGCCCCCCCAATGTTTATTTGGCTGCCGTGGCTGATTGTGTGGTCGGTTCCCACGTCGGCTTAGGGGGCCAAAACCTACACCCCGCCGCCGATGGAGCGTTCACAGGGGAAATCAATGCGGGAATGCTTTCGGATGTCGGTTGCGGCTACGTCATTTTGGGGCATAGTGAGCGGCGGCAGTACATGGGCGAAACCGATGCCGGAGTCAGCGAAAAACTGCAATCCGCTTTAGCGGGCAATCTGATCCCCATTGTCTGCGTCGGTGAAACGCTGGAAGAACGGCAGGCCGAACAGACCGAACAGGTGGTCAGCGATCAGTTGAAAGGTTCGTTAGCGGGACTGGACGAGGCACGTGCAGCCGGGATCGTCATTGCCTACGAACCGGTATGGGCAATCGGCACGGGACTGACCGCAACGCCAGAGCAAGCCGAAGCGGTGCATGCATTCATTCGCCAATTGCTGACAGACGATTTTGGGGAAGACGTCGCCAACCAAATTCGCATACAATACGGGGGAAGTGTCAAACCCGGAAACGCGGCGGAACTGCTGGGGCAACCCAACATCGACGGGGCTTTGGTCGGTGGGGCGAGCCTGCAGGTTGCAGACTTTTTGGGCATTGTGCATGCCGCTTAGCGGACAAGTTAAGAAGTGAATTGGTTTCGTTGAGATAAATTGCGTATGATTCCTTTATTTGGTTTTGGAAATTTTGTGCTGGGTTTTCTCCTGGCGGTGCTGTCCCTGTTCCTGATTTTGCTAGTCCTGGTCCAGCGTGGCCGGGGGGGCGGCCTGACCGGGGCGCTGGGTGGCCCGGGCGGGCAGAGTGCTTTCGGCAGTAAGGCTGGCGATTTGTTCACTAAGATCACCAGTGTGACGGCATTGCTTTGGATCGGTTTGTGTGCGATCGCCACAGCAACGCTTGGCGAAAAGGCAGACCCACCTGATGTGGATGACTTTGACCGCGAGTCGATCCGCAGCCGAGACCCCGCCGACCGACAACCGATCTCCTTCCCCGATCCGACTGCCCCGGATGTCACTGCGGAAACGACCAGCGATTCGCAAATGGAGGCGCTTGACCAACTGATCAGCGGCGACCGGTCGAGCGATGACGTCGACGCAGAACCCAGCCCGGAGGAAGCTCCAGAACCCAGCCAGCCGGCTGAGGAATCGCCATAACTTGTTCATGATCCCCTTACGTCAGTCCTGCACGTCCATGGGGAGTGTTGGCCCGTTTTCGAAAATCTGGTTCTTGGTGACAACGAGCTTTTTATGCCGCGCAGCATGACAGGCCAGGGGCACGCGCAGGAAAGTGGTTCCTGGGGTTTGCTGCACGCTGAAATTCGTTGCGTCAATAATCGCGGATTGAAAGTAGCAACCCGTCTGCCCGACCCGCTTGGCAGCATGGAGGGGCAGGTAGAAGCTTTGCTACGAGAGTCGCTGCACCGCGGCTCCGTTCATATCCGCGTTTCTTGGCGACCGACCGATGCTATTTCCCAGTACCGTATCAACGCGGCCGTCGTTCAGGGTTATTACGAACAGTTGCTGTCGTTACGGACCGCTCTTCCGCAATCCGCACCAATCGATCTGACGCGACTAGCGATGTTTCCCGGCGCGCTGGAAGGCCCGTCCCAAGGAGACGACCTGGCTGCCCGAATTTGGCCCGCGCTTCAGCGAGTCATTCTTCACGCCATCGCAAATCTCGATACGATGCGCGACAGCGAGGGAGCCGTCATGGCTTCTGCGTTGCAAGACGACCTGAGCTTGATCCACCAGCACCTGCGGCAGATTGGGCACCGAGCCCCCTTGGTCGTGCAGCATTACCGCAAACGCTTAGAGGCCCGAGTTCAGAAGGTTCTGACTGAGCATGGCTTAAGCGCC
>SLFV01000539.1 GCA_007124075.1 Roseimaritima sp. | reverse complement strand
GCAGCGACTCAAGAAGATGCGTCCAGAAACCCGGGTTGTGATTCTTTCGGGGTTTGGTAGTATCGCCATGGGTATCGATGCCGTCCGGCTGGGGGCGACCAATTTTTTAAGCAAACCGGCAGATGCGGATGATATCCTTGCCAAGTTTCTGCAGGGCGAGCGGCCTGGGCCGTTGCCCAAACCCGATGCTGAGTTCACTGCCCCCTCGTTAGCGCGTAGTGAATGGGAGCATATTCATCGCGTGCTTGCCGACTGCGGAAACAATATCTCCGAAGCCGCAAGGCGTCTGGGGATACATCGACGTTCTTTGCAACGCAAACTCCGCAAACGTGCTCCGGAAGATCCTGCAGAACCTACGTGAATTCGGATGGCCGCGGTGGGGAGCGGTCGTTGGGTTTTCACCCCCTCGCTACCGCAATTACGATCGTCAAATCCGCGCCACGATCATTGGAACCAGGTTGAACTTCTGTATTCGTTCGGGTGCATGAAATTGCGGCAGACTATACTTCAGGGGTCCGTCGGAGAAACTGTCAGCGAGCATATCCGACAGCGATTTCCGTGAGCCGTAGTTGTCGATCATGTCCTCCGTTTCTCCGCGACTGGCGATCCTTCATGAATGGTTTGCCGCTTGGGCGGGATCGGAAAAAGTTGTTGAACAAGTATTAGACGTTTTTCCGGAGGCGTCGCTGTACGCATTGTGCAACTTTTTACCCGATGAAGACCAGCATTTCCTGCGCGGGCGTCAGGTCCAGACGTCGTTTATTCAGCGGCTTCCCTTCGCACGAAAACGATTTCGCGGGTATCTTCCCTTCATGCCGTTGGCGGTCGAGCAGTTTTGCTTTGATGATTATGACATTTTGTTTAGCAGCAGCCACTGCGTCGCTCATGGCGCGTTGACACGCGCCGACCAGCTCCACATCAGCTATATACACAGTCCAATCCGTTACGCGTGGGATCTGCAACACACGTATCTTCGGGAAAGCGGGCTTACCCGTGGGCTGCGTTCAACCTTGACGCGGATCATCTTGCATTACATGCGGCTTTGGGATCGTGTGTCAGCGGATCGCGTCGACCTGTTCTTGGCGAATTCGCAGTATGTCGCGCGGCGCATTGAAAAGACGTATCGTCGTCCATGCCAGGTCTTATATCCGCCTGTCAACGTTGACGCGTTCGTCTTGCAGCCTGACAAGGAAGACTACTTTGTTACCGCGTCGCGACTGGTAGGGTACAAACGGTTGGACATTATTGTTCAGGCGTTTGCGCAGCTTCCGCAGTGGAAGTTGGTTGTCATTGGTGATGGTCCCGAGGCGGTCAAGATCAAGCAGCTAGCGGGTGCCAACGTGGAGATCCTTGGCCGCGTCTCCGATGAGCAGTTGAAGCAACATCTGCAGCGCGCGCGGGCGTTCATCTTTGCCGCCGATGAGGATTTTGGGATTACTCCCGTGGAAGCTCAGGCCTGTGGTACCCCGTGCATCGCATACGGCGTCGGCGGCTCGCTGGAAACCGTTGTCTCAGGTAAGACGGGAGTCCATTTCTTTCAACAATCCCCTGAAGCGGTCGCTTCCGCGATTAAAGAGTTCGATCGGCTGCCGCCTTTTGACCCGCTTGAGATTCGCAAGCATGCTGAGAAGTTTGCGACGGCGCGATTTCAAGAGCAATTGACCAAGATCGTTGCAGAGGCTTGGTCAAAACACCAAAATCCACATGACCTCCGCACCGTCCCCGCGGCGCGGGACTAGCGGGGCAGCCGCTTTGTCAACAGACGGCCGGTCCGTTTTAGTCCTTGGGCGATTGTCGCAGGACCAGCACCGGGCAACTGGCCAATCGTACGACACGCTCGGCAACGGAGCCAAGCAAGACACGTTTAATAAAACCGTAGCCGTGGGAGGAAATCACGATCAATTCAGCCTGATGGTTTCTCGCAAAATCGGCAATCTGCGAACCAGCATCCCCCAACAATACATGGGATTGAAGCGTTGAATAACCGCGCTCGCGGAGCGTTTTTTCCAAGTGTTCGGCAACCACATTCAAGCGGGTGTGGTCGGTAGCTTGGCCGAATAGTAGTGCCGGGTCGTTTGCTGACATGCTGGGAAGCACGTGAACAACATCAATACTGCCACCGGGGGCGACCATCGCGATCGCTTGATCTAACGCATGAAACGATTGGTCGCTGAAGTCGATCGGAACGACAAGACGCGTGGGTTGCAACCCTGGCATGACTCAGGCTTTCGTGGGAAAGGGACACAAACAACACCAAGGCCGAACCTCCATCCGCCGTCCGCGGACGCATGGCCCATCAACGCTAGCCTTGACGAAACAACAGCCGCTTGAGTAACAAGCTGGTATTCCATGAAGTCTATCTAGCCGTTGGGAAATTACAACGTCAGTGACCGTAATAGCCGCGATACCATTGAACAAAGCGCTTGATCCCGTCTTCGATTGAGGTCGCGGGTCGGAAGCCGACAGCCTGCTCCAACGCATCGATATCAGCATAGGTTGCGGGGACATCTCCCGGTTGCATCGGTAACAGATTTTTCTGGGCATTGATACCCACCGCATCCTCGATGACCTGAATGAAATAATCCAGTTCGACCGGTTGGTGGTTACCGATGTTATAAATTCGGTAGGGAGCCTTACTGCTTCCCGGATCGGGATGGCCTCCCGACCACTTCAGGTTGGGGGTCGCCACCTGCAGCGCGGTTCGAAACACGCCTTCGACAATGTCATCAATGAACGTAAAGTCACGTCGCATTTTCCCTTTGTTGAAAACATCAATTGGTCGGCCTTCCAGGATGGCCTTGGTAAAGAGAAACAGAGCCATGTCGGGCCGGCCCCAAGGGCCATAAACGGTAAAAAATCGTAACCCCGTTGTCGGCAAATCATAAAGGTGGCTGTACGTGTGAGCCATCAATTCATTGGCTTTTTTGCTCGCCGCATACAAGCTCACGGGATGATCCACGTTGTGATGCACGGAAAAGGGCATCGTCGTATTCGCGCCATAGACGCTACTGCTGCTGGCGTATGTCAAATGAGCGACCTTGGCATGACGACAACCCTCCAGAATATTCAAAAAACCGGTGATGTTGGCTTCGGTGTACGCGTGAGGATGCGAGAGTGAATACCGAACCCCCGCCTGTGCTGCCAGATGGACCACGCGGTCAAAATGTGTGTTAGCAAACAACTCCTGCATCGCGCCGCGGTCAGCGATGTCCGCCTGCACAAACCGGAAAGCGGTTTGTGTTAGAAGTTGCTTCAAACGGTCCTGCTTTAACGACACACTGTAGTAGTCGTTGAGGTTGTCCAATCCAACGACCTGGTAGCCACGATCCAACAACAAACGGGAAAGGTGAAAGCCGATAAAACCCGCGGCCCCCGTAACGAGAAAAGTCTGCATGGAACTGAACATCCTGTCTTATTGGTCGGGCAATGCGAAGAGCCTGTCCGGAAATAACTTCGGCCTTTTTCTCGGTCCTCACTGCTACGCATCTCCCCCACAGGTTCGCTGCATGGCGTGGGAGAAAACAATAGCGACGCTATTTCCGAATTGTTCTTAAATCGACTCGTCTGCGTAGGCCGGATTCGAGAAGGGGACGATTCGCGTGACGTTCACTTTCGTCCGCCGCAGTTCCTCAATTTCATTTGCCATTCGTTGCAACAAATTGGCTATCTCGGTTCCTGCCTGCTCACCAACCTGCACCGTCAGTGCCTTGCGTGCGTTGTAGCTTAAACCGTTAACCTTCATGGGGTTCTCCCGTTAGAGACATCAAGCAAATCGACCGGAACGCTATGTTAAATAAGTTGGACGGTCCCCGTGCGGGGTTGGTCATTCGACCGTCACGCTTTTGGCAAGATTCCGAGGCTTATCCACATCGCAACCTCGCAGCAAAGCCACGTGATACGCCAACAACTGCAAGGGCACGACACTGACAATCGGTTGCAGAAACTCCGGCACCGATGGTACCAGCAAAACTTCATCCGCTATCTGATCCATGGCCGAATCGGGCTGGCAGGCGATGGCAATCACGGGGCCGCCGCGCGCTTTGACCTCTTCCATGTTGGCGATAACCTTTTCGTAGGTCGTGCCACGCGGGACGATAAACACACTGGGGGTTTGGGGATCGACCAAGGCGATAGGGCCATGCTTCATTTCCGCTGCCGGGTAGCCCTCGGCATGAATGTAACTGATTTCTTTCAGCTTCAACGCGCCCTCCAAGGCCGTTGGGAAATTGTACTGACGTCCCAGGTAGAGGAACGTTTGCGCGTTGAGATACTGGGTCGCTATCTTTTGCACCTGCGCATCACAAGTTAAAGCCTGTTCGACCGCTGATGGTAAGCGGCGGAGATGTTCGATGAACTGCATCCCTGCCTCGTAGCTTAGGTGTCGCAGACGCCCGAAATAGAGCGCCAGCATCGCCAGGACGCAGCACTGCGACGTATATGCCTTGGTGCTGGCGACCCCAATTTCCGGGCCCGCATGCAAGTAGATCCCACCGTCGGCCGCCTGTGCGATCGAACTGCCGACGACATTATTGATGGCTAGCGTTCGATGCCCCTTACGTTTCGTTTCCACCAAAGCTGCCAACGTGTCGGCCGTCTCACCGCTTTGGGTGATTCCGAAGACCAGCGTGTTGGAATCGATCGGCGGATTGCGGTAACGCAACTCACTGGCGTATTCAACTTCCACTGGAATACGCGCGAACTCCTCCAGCAGGTACTCCCCCACCAACGCCGAATGCCAACTGGTTCCGCAGCCTGTCAGAATAATCCGATCGATGCTTCGTAATTGCTGAGGTGTCAGATTCAATCCACCAAAGATGGCGGTGGCGTGCTGATCATCCAAACGACCGCGCATCGCGTTGCGAATCGCATCGGGTTGCTCGTGGATTTCCTTCAGCATGTAATGATCAAAGCCTTCCAGACTGACCTCATTAGTCTCCGCCTGGATGACTTGCACATCGTGCGATATCCTGCCTTGGTCACGATGGAGAACCGTCAGGTCATGCGGCTGAATCACCGCGATTTGGTGGTCGGCAAGGTAAACGATTTTGTCGGTGTGGCCTGCCAAAGGTGAAGTGTCCGATGCCAAAAAGTGGGCCCCACGACTGACCCCGACCACCAATGGGCTGCCGAACCTCGCTGCAATGATCAGATCAGGGCACTGGCGAAAAATCACGGCCAGACCATAGGTGCCCCGTAATTGATCAAGCGTCTGGCGGACCGCAGCCACATAGCGATCGTGAGGCTGGCCGATAGTTTCCGGCAATTGACGCAGCGATTTGGCGATCAAATGAGCGATGACTTCGCTATCGGTCGCGGAACGAAAAACAAACCCTTCGTCGCGAAGCTGGTCGCGGAGGGGCTGAAAGTTTTCGATGACACCATTGTGTACCAACACCACCTCACCATCACCGCCCGGGTGAGGATGTGCGTTCTGTTCTGTCGGTGGCCCATGCGTTGCCCACCTAGTGTGACCAATCCCTAACGACCCGTGGGAATCGGAGGAATCCGAATCGGGCATGATTGCCGCCAATTGATCAATGCGACCAACCGCGCGGCGAATATTAATTTTTCCGTCATGGTGGACCGCAATGCCGGAGCTATCGTACCCCCGATACTCCAGTCGCCGCAGACCTTCCAACAGGAAACTACTGGCGGGAAGACTGCCGACGTAACCGACGATGCCACACATATCACAGCCCGATCAACGGAGAGGAATCGCACAACCAACACGCCCACGAAAGGGGGTGTTAGCAGAAAACGTTCACAAAAGACAAGTTCAAAGAATCGGATCCTATCGGGAACCTGCCTGGACTGCGAAGCAAAACGGCCGCTCACCCATCACAGCCAGCGTCGACACGCACCTTGAGGCTACTCGATCCCACGTGAAGCCTAGGTCAAAAATGTTTGCCAAGCAGTTAATATTTTCACTTCAAAAACAAAAATTGCCGCCTTGCGGGATGCAAGGCGGCAATTAAGCAAACGGGTCAGTCAGTCACTCACTCGGACTCGACACGCTAGCGTCGGATAAGCTCTCGGATTCCAAAGGTGAAGAACGTTGGGATCGCGAAGTTAATCAGCTCCTCCTCGCACTTGAACTGCAGGATCAACACATCGCCGGGCTGAACCAATGGACGACTGCGTGGATCGTTGATCGCACGGTTCAGGTCGACTTCGATGATGACCTGACCGTTGCACGGCGTTTCCCTCAGGATCACCAATTTCCCGGGTGGCACACCACCGATTCCTTGCATGCCGCCCATGCCACCGCCCATGCCACCGCCGCCGCCACCGCCGCCACGTCCCGGAGATGCCAGGCCCGATCCCGCCAAAGCCATCGCCCCCAGAACATCCAGGTCATAATCACGAGGCAGCAAGTGTTGTCCTGCGGGCAACAAGCCACCTGTGTAGTAGAATTCGGTATCGCGTGATTCAATGTAAACGATGTCGCCTTCCTCCAACCGAATTTGCTCGTCGGTCAAACTGGGCATTGCCCCAGGCGGCACACGCAGTGGAATCCGCAATACCGTAGGATCGTCGGGAAGTTCGGGTGGGCAAGCACACGGGTTGCAGGTCGTTTCCTGTTGGTGCGCGTAGAATTCGCGAACGAATTGAGCACGTTTCAGTTTGTCGGCCTTGCTGGCACGCAAGACTTTCACTTCGTTTTTCGCATTGACGCCTGGCAAACCGCCAGTGGCGACCAAGGCGTGCAAAATATCATTTTGGTAAGCCGGTAGCTTGATCAGATTTCCAGTAGCGCTTTCATCCGTAGTGCCGCCAATCGCTTGGCCGCCTCCGCCGCCCACACCGCGATCTTGGCGAATAACGATGACGTTGTAGGTTCGCTCCTTAATCAGCGTTACGACCGGTCGGATCTTCTCCTCCCGAGTGATTTGTTCTTCAACGTACGTCCGACGAATGCGTTCCCGGACCTGATCCAAAGTCAGGCCACGAACATCCATCGGCGCAATCAGCGGCAGCGACAGTGTTCCATCTTCCGCCACGACAAACGGATATCCGATTGACGGTGGCAGCACACTGTCTGCGCCGGGAAAGTTCACCGGGGGCGGTTCGGGAGGCGAATCCGGTAGGTTAAACGGCAGCACGCCTTCGATGTAAATCCCCAGAATGTCTCCGGCATCCAATTGATAACTTCGCGGAGGTTCCAACGCCAGCAGCGAAATATCCACTGGCACCAGATCATTTTTTTTGGGCGGGAATAATTGCGGCGGGACTCGATTCGCCGGAATCCCATTGATTGGGTTGGTAATACTTGTGCAGCCTGTAGCAGCCAGAACCATGACTACCAAGACAGCTTGCCATCGGGACCGAGGCCGCCGATGCGTTGCTCCGACATTCGGGACGGCCGTTTTGAGTGGGCGATTGCTTTTCATCGCTAGGTTCTCGCGTTAGACAGACAAATCAAGCTTGGTATGTAGGGGCTCGCAACGCCGCTGACGTAGCGAGCATCAACCTCGGATCTCAACCGGAAGGGGACGTTCAATCTGAAACGATCAGGGGATGAAAAACACAGACCCGTCAGCATCAGCTTGTTCGATTCCAGGCGGCAACAAGTCATTTGCGGGGCGGTCTTCCGAGAAAGGTGTGGAATCCGTCCCCTCGCCCTCTTCTCCGCCGGGCTGGAAACTCGGGGGTGTTGGTGAAAAATCCTCTGGTGTCGTCGACCGCATGATCGGCACCCCGCTTGGAGTTGGCGTTTCCGCTGGAGTCGGAGCGTCGGTCGCTGGTCCGCCGACGATCCCGGATGCCAAATGAGGCGGTAGCGGCTCACGCTCTGTAAAATGAGTCGGGATGTAGGACCAATGCTGCAGGCCATGCTCCTCTGCGGCTTTGGCGCCCAGCGGGTACCCTGCGAACCAAGCCGCTACTTTCGCCTGGCCTTCGGGTGACTGGTATTTCCAGCCCCAGTATTCGCGAGGAGCAACCGCGGGAGTGCAGCCATCCGAACCCGATGCAACATCGACGTAACCGGATCGGAAACCCGCTTCGAAATGTTTGATATGCGGTTGGTTCGTAAAGCAGTGCTTCTGGTCATGCCACGCTTTGGCAGCCAGTGCCGAATTTCGGTAGCTGAGCATAAAGTCGTTCATGCATTCGCTGTTGCGAATCGACCCGCTCAACCCGCTGACCGCGGTGCAACCCGACAGAGCTCCACCGCCCGAGATGCCGACTAAAAGCAAAGCAATCCACTTCGAGCGTGACCGTCGCTTCCACAGCGCCGAACGAACGTGTTCCAAATTCTGACCCGCCATTTGGCCCCCCTTGGCTGCACGGCAGACGTCTCGAATTCGCTTGAAACGAGACGCTTGTAATGGCAATAACCAATGCGCCGGTAGCGCATCATTTCAGCTTTATTCATCGCCCATCGATCGCTCTGGATTGAGCGAAAATGCCAGAAGTTCCGAATGTAGCGTTTTTTGTTCCCTTCTGGCGCATGTGTCATCCCTGCCAATGCGAGGGGGTTGCATTTTTGTCCCAGGCCCCAATCGGTAACGCATGTAGGTTGGGTTGCAGCCGCATCGAACAGTTTGTCGCGATCGGCCCCGATCGGTCTATTGAGGAAGCGTTTTTCGAGGCTGGCTCGTTTTTCGACGCGCGGCTATAGCGGAAATCCAGCATTCAGTGCATATTCTGGGCGGCCGTAATGCGAGCGGCAGAACTGGTCCTACTGTAGTGGGATTCGCCCGAATTTCTCCCCTCTCTCGCCTGGAACCTACTCATTTTTAGCAAACTGAGCACTTGGACGATCAGTTGGGCGGCTGCCCTAGCCGTTTTGGTCTTGCGTGCGACTTGCAAGATTCGTTTGCACGATGATCCTCGACAACGGTTGCGGGCCGAGGGCAAACCCTACATCTTTGCGATCCTGCACGCGCATCAAGTATCGGCGATCTTGGGCGCGGAGGCCGGTACGGGAGCGATGGTATCACGCTCCGCCGATGGTCAAATCATCGTTCCGGCGCTCCGTTTGGCGAAATGTGTCCCGTATCGAGGCTCCAGCAGCCGGGGAGGAAAATCAAAAGGAGGGCTGA
Organism: Roseimaritima sp.; assembly: GCA_007124075.1. GTDB lineage: Bacteria > Planctomycetota > Planctomycetia > Pirellulales > Pirellulaceae > Roseimaritima. The sequence continues at coordinate 1,666 of SLFV01000539.1, read as the reverse complement.
CCGCGTTGTACGGTTTGGCAGAACACGTTCAACGGGGAAATCCCGCGTATCTGGCAGTCGATGGTCCCCGCGGGCCCCGGGGAGCCGTGCATAAAGGAATTGCCCATCTGGCAAAAGCCACCGGTGCGATTGTGTTGCCCATTGCACCGATTCCCACCCGACGCTGGGTGCTGCGAAAGTCCTGGGACCGTCTACAAATCCCCAAGCCGTTCAGCACAGTCAATGGTTACTTTGCTCCCTCCCTAGCGATTCAGCCAGGTGAAAAGCTGGATGACTTTTGCCGACGCATCGAATCGTCCTTGCGGTCACTGGAGCAACAACACGACCGACAAGAGTCCAGTGACGGCTAGTCCCGTGCGCGCGTTTAACGGTTCTTTTCGATCGTGGCGTCTGTACGCGCCGCCTTATCAGGGTGAAGCCGATAGCGCGGTTTCATTATTCGGCAAAGCATGTTACGATGAGCCGACACGATTGAGAACACGAAGTCCGAACGTGGGAGAAAGCCAAGCGGGATTGATTTTCGCAGTGGCTTTTCGCGGCTGTACCCGATGGAGGTAGGTCGCTGTTAATCGGCAGTGATGCGTAGGCTTATCCTGATCGCCGCGCACGGCGTGTGGCAGTTGTCGGTGACCATTTTTGGCTTTCGTTTGTGAGTGCGTTTGGACCGCCTAGGTAGCGACCCGATTGGGTAACGATGGGCTCTCGTGTTCTCTGCCCCATATCGTTTTGCAGAGGTCCCGCATGACACACACGAAAACGTCGGCAACAAAGGGCAACACGCTCTCGCCGAAGACTCAACGCTTTGGCGAGAATCCCGTTAAGCAACGTCAGACCGGCAATTATGCTCAGGAATACATCAAGGGATTTGTTGATAAATGGGACGAATTGATTGACTGGGAGAGTCGCGCTTCTGCGGAGGGTGATTTTTTTATTCGCACGCTGAAATCGCACAAAGTAAAAAAAGTTCTTGATGTTGCAACCGGTACCGGCTTCCATTCCATCCGGTTACTGGAGGCGGGATTTGAAGTCGTCAGTGCCGATGGTAGTCCGGAGATGCTAGTCAAGGCTTTCGAAAACGCTCGTCAACGAGGCCACATCCTGAGAACGGTTCAAGCCGATTGGCGCTGGCTAAATCGTGATGTCCACGGTGAGTACGATGCGATTATCTGCCTGGGTAATTCGTTCACGCACATGTTTGATGAACGAGATCGACGAAAAGCGTTAGCCGAATACTATGCGATGCTGAAGCACGATGGCATTTTGGTTTTGGACCAGAGAAACTACGACAGCATTTTGGATAACGGATTTTCTACCAAGCACACGTATTATTACTGTGGTGAGAACGTCAAGGCGCAGCCAGAGCACGTCGATTCGGGGTTGGCTCGCTTTCGCTATGATTTTCCGGACGCCTCCTCCTACTATTTGAATATGTTTCCGCTGCGGAAGGAGTACACGCGTCGCTTGATGCAAGAAGTCGGTTTCCAGAAGGTCGAAACGTTCGGGGATTTTCAGGAGACCTACCGCGACGAAGAGCCTGATTTCTTCATTCACGTCGCAGAAAAGGCTTATGATTCCTTGGGGTCGGCGGTGTTGCCCGCGAATTCGGAAGACAAGGGGGCGAGACAATGAACTCAGGAACTCACGCCGGTGCTGAGCCTACGGGGCG
>SLFV01000072.1 GCA_007124075.1 Roseimaritima sp. | reverse complement strand
TTACTCGCCTGCCCAGTCGCGCGGGGGAGATTACCGCTTTGACCCATCAGATCCTAGGTCAGGCCGTCGTGGACATCATGCCTGCGTTGGGGACGCACGATCCGATGAGTAACGAGCAGATTGTGCGGATGTTTCCTGGCGTGCCTGAGGAATTATTTCGCGAACATCGGTGGCGAGACGATGTGGTCACCCTGGGCCACGTCCCGGAGGCATTCGTCAGTGAAGCGACCGAGGGAATTTACAGCAAACCGTGGCCAGCCCAGGTAAATCGCTTGCTCCGCGATGGTGGTCATGACCTGATTTTTTCGATCGGTCAGGTTGTGCCGCACGAGGTGATTGGGATGGCCAACTACAACAAGAATATCTTTGTGGGGACGGGAGGATCTGCCGGGATTAATGAAAGCCATTTTCTTAGTGCAGCGTATGGGATGGAACGGACGATGGGCCAAACCAATACGCCCCTGAGAAAAATACTGAACTACGCGCAAGATCATTTCTGTCAGCAAATGCCTTTGCTGTACGCGTTGACGGTCATTGAGGAGGATCATCAGTCCCGTCGTTTGATCACGCGCGGCTTGTTCATTGGCGATGACCATGAAACGTTTAGCCAAGCCGCCGCACTGTCCTATCAGGTGAATTTCACGCATCTTGATTCGGCACCGCGGCACATTGTGGCTTACCTTGACCCAACCGAATTTACGACAACCTGGCTGGGCAATAAGGCCATCTATCGAACCCGCATGGCGATCGCCACAGGAGGCAGGTTGACCATCCTGGCGCCAGCGGTGAAACGGTTCGGCGAGGACCTGCAGATCGACCGCCTGATTCGAAAATATGGTTACCGAACGACGCCGGAGGTGATGCGGGCCTTTCAGGATAACGAAGATCTTGCAGCGAATCCTTCGGCCGCTGCGCACCTAATCCACGGCTCCTCGGAAGGGCGTTTCCAGATCGTTTACGGGGCTGGGAAATTAACTCGGCAGGAGGTCGAATCGGTTGGCTACCAATATGGGGACATTGCCCAGTTGTTGGCCAGGTACCCCGTGGACGAATTGCGGGACGGTTGGAATACCGATCGCGGGGAACCATCGTTTTATTTTGTGCGAAATCCAGCATTGGGACTTTGGGAAGCCCCGACTCATAGCAGCTAGTGCCCCGCTTCTCGAGGGCGTTGGTATTTTTTTGCTCGATGGGGTAGGAAAATCATATGCGGCAAGACCTTGACTCCGGTTTTCGTCGATTTCAGGCGGCCACGGGCCCTGCTGCGGTCGTCCGCGATGTTTCAATGAGCGGCTTTTTCTGTTTCGCAACCCGCAATGGGATTGAAAAAAATGGGCCGAGCTGCGATTATGACGATAATTCAATTTGACTTGTCTATTGGCAAATCTTTTTGCGGGCTGTAGCGCAGTCTGGTTAGCGCGTTTGACTGGGGGTCAAAAGGTCGGAGGTTCGAATCCTCTCAGCCCGATTGGAAATCGATGCATCGTGATGATTTCCTATCACACCCCGTAAAACGTTGAGGGCCGATCTGACAGATCAATCGATACAGGCCCAGGGGCAGCTTCGGCGACTTGCCCAATCGGTAGCCGATGCACTGGCGGCCAATGACTGTTTAGTTTGTTTTGCCGAAAGCTGCACTGCGGGGTTGGTCTCCGCAACGCTGGCGGCGACTCCGGGCATCTCCCGGTTTCTATGCGGATCGGCGGTGACCTACCGTGAGCAAACCAAACAAGTCTGGTTGGGTGTGGCGGAGGGGGATATGTGCCAATACTCCGCTGTCAGCGAGGTCGTTACGATTGCGATGGCTCGAGGCGTCCTGGCGCGTACCCCGGAAGCTCATCTGGCAGTGGCGGTCACAGGTCATCTGGGCCCTGACGCCCCACCGAAGCTGGACGGGACCATTTACGTCGCTTGGTTGACGCGCGCTGGGGGGAGGGGCGGCAACGTATTCGGCCCGAACCAGGGCTGTGCCCAGGTTCGTTTGGCAAGTGCCGCCCGATCGGACCGTCAACGCGAAGCCACCGCAAAGGTGCTGGAAGCGACCCTCAGGCTTTTTCGTCAGTAATGCCAGCGGCGGATACTGACAGGACCCGATCGATCCTCCCCCTGCGAGGTGGTGAATGCCGTGGAGAGATTGAGCGAAGCCCCGCGCGGAGGCATTCGAAATGACTTTTCTCGAACCCGGATCACGGGTCCGAGGAAACTTCCAGATCCTCGGGGGTGATCACGCGGTCAAAAACGGCGATGTTGTCCAGACGACCTTCGAATGGCGACTGCTGGTCGCTACGTCCGCCGAAGAAGAGGTGATTGATGTTTGCGGCCCCCTCGCCCGCAAGTTCCGCATCAATTTCCGGCAGCTTGTTATCATCGACATAGATTGTCACTCGCTTTCCGGCACGCTGCAGTAGGATGCGGTGCCAATGCCATCGTTTCAGTTCCGTCTTCCCAACGAGCGTGCGGCTTGTGTCGGCTGGTCCACCGTGTTGGAAGACTAATCTGCCGGGCAGGGTAGCGTTACCGCCGATCCCTAGGTGTTCGCCCGTGACCGAAAGGCTGGACGCATGATCGCGAGAATAGAACCAGCCTGTGTGGTCCCGATCGTCACTGGGCATCCCATTCCACAACCACAAGACCACGCTGAATCGATTTTCAAGTTCAGGGATTTGGGCGATCAGTCTGCCCCCGGCAAAGTGCGTCGAACGATTGCTCGCTGCGGTGGACGTGCCTGGAGGAACCTCAGCGCCAAGTAAGAAGAAAGTGATTCCAAGTTCGTAAATCGCGTCGCGCCGATGTGCGG
>SLFV01000049.1 GCA_007124075.1 Roseimaritima sp. | reverse complement strand
CGTGCCCGCGCTGGGCCGAACCAGCGAGTGCCGCGTCGCCCTCCCGCACAACGTCGATTCACCACGACGCACACCCTAGTAACGATGTCATGCACCGGAGCAATTCGATTAAGTTCAACGAGCAGAATGAACCGAAGCAGCCAAAAATAGAAAAGCGAGTTCTTACGGCCTCGTCCAACGACGTCCGGCAGATTATTCCGGATTATTCCTGGGAATCGAAAATCGACGATTTGATGGGCCGTTTGGAAATCGAACAAATGGAAATCGACGACCTGTCCTTCGCGCCACCGATTCAGGGGATCTGATTGCTTAGTCATCGGGATGATCATCGGGTGTGACCAGCGTCAGTTCAGCATTGTCCTGCGCGCTCAAATAATGACAGATCCTCCAGGTGTGATAGCTTAGAACATCCAGCCAGCGGATCGCATCCAATAGGTCTAGCGCGCTGCCTGGATCGGATGCACCGCTGCCTGTTTGTTGTAGAATCCGGGGGCGTTCAAGTCGTCGAACTTCGGCTAAATCCGCTGCGGCTTGTTTTAACTGCTCCAACCATTCTTCAGGAGCCTCTCCTCGCAAACCCGCCTCACCCAATTCAAGGATTGCCAAAGCCATTTTCATTGCGTTAACCAATCGTTGATCGTCAAAGGCAACGCGCAGGCTGGGTGGTGCTTTATGCCGCGGTTGCAGTCGGGTTAGGTGTTCAATTGCATGCAATTGTGCGATTCTTGTCTGCGACAGTGGCACGTCCTCCGCAACGAGGGGGATGTTGTGCAGGAATCCTTGCAACAGGTCCAGGGCTTGCTGAAGCTGCTCCGGTGGCAAGCTTTCGCTACTCGAACCGCTCAGCGAAACGCGGATGGAGCGGAACAGTTCCGCGGCGGTCTCGCGCATCGCACGCAGGGTGGCTTCCAGGGCGACTGCAGGGTTTTGCATCACGGTGTGGTCCAAGTGACGCGTCAATGCTGGTCCGGTATCGGGCAGCACTCGCTCGATGGTTCTCGAAAAACGATCCACCAGTGGTAAAAAAATCAAGACCCCCACCGCAATGAAGAGCGTGTGGAAGGCAGCCAGACTGATCGCGCCCGCCTCCAAACCAAGATTGTGCTGTGCCCAGCCCAGCATCCATGTGAAAACCGGCAGCAGGGCAACGGCGATCAATCCAGTGGCGAGGTTGAAAGTCACGTGCGCTAGAGCCGTGCGTTTGGCGGGTACACTTCCACCGATCGCGGCCAGAGCTCCCGTAACCGTTGTGCCCACCGCAGCGCCGACCACTAGCAGGGAGGCTTGGTCAAAGTTGATCGTGTCGGCATGTAACGCGGTAAGTGTCGTGGCGATTGCGGCACTGGAAGATTGCATGACGACCGTCAGCAGGATACCGATCAGCATTGTCACCAAGTATCCCCCCGGCCCACTGGCCGGTAAGCTGGCCAGTTCAAACACGGCGGAAAATCCACGCATCGCATCCTGTAACGTTTCGATCCCGATAAAGATCAAACCGAATCCCGCTAGCGCCAAACCCAGGGACCGCCAGCGAGCGCGGGACAACAGTTTCAAAAATGCACCAATTCCCACCAGGGGCAACGCATAAAATCCCACGCTGATTTTCAGGCCCAATCCTGCCACGACCCAACTGGTGCCGGTTGTGCCCAGACTTGCCCCGAAAACCACGCCGACCGCTTGTGGAAAGGTCAGCAAACCAGCGCTCACGAAACCAATCACCGTTACGGTTGTGGCGCTGGAGGATTGCACCAAGGCTGTCACTAGTGTGCCCGAAGCGAATGCCTTCGTGGGGGTGCCGGTAAAGTGTAGCAGCCAACGTCGCAACGCATCGCCAGCAAACGCTTTGACGCCATCGGTTAGTAGCACCATTCCCAAGAGAAAAAGCCCGATACCACCGACAAGTTTAAAGGCGAGTTCTGTCATCAAGCTTTCGACCTATCGTCCGTTTATCGCGTCGGTCGCAAGAGAACCGATTTGCCGAAAACGTCTTCAAATAAGGCACGGTTCTGTTGGATCGCAAGTTGTTCCAGAGCGACGTCCGAGATCCCAGGGGTATTAATGACGACGCGATTTCCTTCGATCTGACAACAAATATCCTTGATGCGTCCACTGCGGGAGGCATTCAGCGCGATTGCCAACCGCAAGATCGCAGCCAACTTGCAGACAATCACACGATGATTCAAATCCAGTGTCGCGTAACCTTCGTGTGACGGTTGCGGGGAAGCACGACGATGGTAACGGGTCAACAACGCGGTCAGCAGGACTTCACGTTGAGCCAGTCCGAAAATTTCGCTGTTCCGAACAATATACATCGCATGTTTGTGGTTACTGCGATCGTTGATTGCATAGCCGATTTCGTGCAGGAGGGCTCCCAGGTGCAACACGACTTCGTATCGCCGGTCCAGTTGATGTTCTTCTTGCAGCAGCACAAACAAGCGGCTTGCTAATTCAGCGGTGTGTTTCGCAAAAACCTCGTCAAAGTCGAATCTGCGACCAAGCGACGTCGCCGAGCGGACGATTTGATTACGAAACGTTGCGATCAAACTCACCTCCGCCGCAATTTCATGCAGCAATCCGTCACGCAAGTTGGTGTCGCTGACGTAAATGTTTTTTTTGCCAAACGCCTTCCCGATCAAGAGGTAGGTCAATAGCGCGGGAGCAAATGTTTCTACTTCCGAAAAGCCGAGTCCGAACCGACGCACTAGTTGGTCTTCGTCCAATTCGATCACTTGATTCGTTAATCGCTCCAACTTCCCCAGAGCCAACGTGACCAACCCCTCTCGATCCCAATCGGGTTT
>SLFV01000192.1 GCA_007124075.1 Roseimaritima sp. | reverse complement strand
TCCAGTTCCCCGGTCCAGATGATTTCGTCCCAGGCCGAATGCTTGGCAAACTCGTAACTTGCCTTAGCTTGATCGTCCAGTTTGATGTCAACTCGGCCTGTGGGGAGCTGGGAGGTCTGGACGTACTGCAGCGATATGCTTCGGTTGGAAAGCTCATGGCGCGCTCGTTCTCCCCACGAGTCCATTCCCACGGAGCTGACCAAAAAAACCTTGGCGGCATCGCCCATCAGTTGAGCCGCGGTGCCAGCAAAATTTGCAGGTGCACCGCCAAAACGCGTTCGGTCCGGAAAGGCATCCCAAAGGATTTCACCGATCGCAACAATCTGATAGGGTCTGCTCATTATTGTAAGGCCACCACCAGGGTGCAAAAGAGGTTTTCGCTATGTTTTCAGTGCTGCGTATGCTGCGGTGACTCGCTGGATTGCTTGCTGTGTGTCGGCTGCCACAGCGGTCAAGTGCCCCATTTTTCTGCCGGGCCGAGGTTCGGTTTTGCCATACAGGTGTAGCGAAACTCCAGCGGTTCGCAAGGCGGCATCAAACGCTGGCAACGACGACTGCCAAAGCTCCCCCAGCAGGTTAAACATCGCTGCGGGGCAGCGGGGCTGCGGGCTGCCCAGCGGCAATCCACAAACGGCTCGCAAATGCTGTTCAAACTGATGGGTCGTCGCCGCTTCAATCGTGAGGTGTCCTGAATTGTGCGGCCGCGGAGCCATCTCGTTCAGCAACAAATCCTCTCCGACGACAAACCACTCCACACACAGTATCCCAACCAAATTCAGACGCCGCGCCAGTTCCTGAGCGTGATACTGGGCAGCCTCCTGAATCGCAACAGGAAGCTGACTTGGCCAGAAGCTCAGTTGCAGTATGTTGTTCTGGTGTCGGTTTTCCAGAATTGGATAGACGACCATTTCGCCCCACTGATTACGTGCAACCAACGTGGATATTTCCGCGTCGTACGCGATCCATTGTTCAACAACCAACCGCTGAGAACCAAATTCGGCCAAGGCCGTGGACAATTGATCTGCAGAACGCACCACGATTTGCCCCCGACCATCGTAGCCGCTGGTGGCAAGTTTCATGACGACAGGATATCCAAACTCCTCAATCGCGGCCCCCACTGCTTGCCGTCCCGCCGGACTGGACGGACCATCGATGATGCGAAACGGGGTAACTGGCAAGCCGAAATCACGGAGGGTCGTTTTCTCCAGACAACGGTCTTGCGCAACTCGCAAAATTTCTGCTTTCGGATGCGTGGGAACCATGGCGGCAATGATTTCCACTGCGGCTGTGGGAATATTTTCAAATTCCAGGGTGACAACATCACAACGCTCGGCCAATTCTTGCAGCTGCGGCTCGCGAAAATCTCCGATAATCACTTCGTCAGAAATCTGTGCTGCAGGGTCGGCGGCATCGCCCGTAAGCACAACGGTATGGTACCCCATTTGCTTGGCAGCGAATATGAACATACGCCCAAGCTGGCCGCCACCCAGCATCCCAATCCGGCCTCCCGGCATTACTATCCGTCCCAGCTGCTGACCAATCACAGTTGCAAGGACTCCGCGTCAGCTAAAACAGCCTCGCGTTGACGCGTCACGAATTCATGGATGCGTTGCGACAAATGCTTATCCCCCAAAGCCAGGATCCTTGCTGCCAACAATGCGCCATTCCTGGCACCTGAAGCCCCAATCGCCATTGTTGCCACCGGAACGCCAGCGGGCATTTGCACGATCGATAATAAACTATCCAGTCCTTGCAGTGCCCGGCTTTGCACGGGCACCCCAATCACCGGGAGCGCCGTCTCTGAAGCGACCATGCCAGGCAGGTGAGCGGCTCCTCCTGCGCCGGCGATGATGACCTGCAACCCACGTTTGCTTGCCGATCGCGCATAGTCCATCATTTGCTGCGGCGTCCGGTGCGCAGAAACGACGCGACACTCGTGCGGAATCGCTAAGTCGACTAGCATCTGTGCGGCGGAACGCATCGTTTGCCAGTCATTACGGCTTCCCATAATGACTCCCACTAGAGGGGGTTCTGGGGAAGGGGTTCGAGGATCGGTCATTGCGAGTCCATAAGCCAGTGCGGTTGCGGCTCGGACGATCGAGCCCTTCTGGAATTTGAAACTCTAACACCCCACCCAACTAGCCGAAAGACCCAACTGGGCACTACGATACAGCATTCCGGCTGTCATCGCGTTTTCGTCGCATTGCAATTCATGCAGTGCGGGTCGAAATCGTGACTTTGGCCTTTGTGCCGATTTTTTTCGCTAATCGTCAGCAAGTCATGGGTTTGTACGATCGAAACTACACGCAGTACGAAGAGTCCGATTTTGGTCGCGGCGGGAATGGACGGGAGGCGATCTTCGGGCAACCGGGAAAATCGATCACGACTATTCTGATTATCATGAATGTCGCCGCGTTCATCGCCAATCAGTTGTTTCGGCCCGTCGGCGAGGATGGAGAGAGGATTTCGTTGCTGTTTTCCTGGATGCAGGTCACTCCCGAGACGCTCTTTCAGCCATGGTTGTGGTGGCAATACCTGACGTATGGCTTTGCGCATAACGATCGTGATATTTGGCATTTAGCGATCAACATGCTGGTCCTGTTTTTCTTTGGAAATACGGTTGAGCAGCGGATCGGTCGCAGTGAATTTCTGCGTTTTTACCTTTTGGCGGTTGTCCTGGGGGGTGTCGTCTGGTCGTTGCTGGAGCAATTTCGAGGTGGTGATCAGCGGACGGCTTTGGTCGGTGCATCGGGAGGGGTGCAAGCAGTCACGATTCTGTTTGCCTGCCTCTATCCGCACGCGCAGATCCTG
>SLFV01000507.1 GCA_007124075.1 Roseimaritima sp. | reverse complement strand
CAGTCGTGGCAACAATCGCATGCAGTATTTGTTTCTCAATGGCCGTTTCATTCGTGATCGTGCCTTGCAGCATGCCTTGGGGGAAGCCTATCGAGGCTTACTGATGGTCGGCCGCTTCCCGATCGCTTTTATCCGCTTGGACATTCCGGCGGAAATGGTCGACGTGAATGTTCACCCCTGCAAGCTGGAGGTGCGATTTACCGATAGCGGACGCATTTACAGTCGGGTCTTGCAATCGTTGCGGCATCGCTTCCTAGCGTCGGACATGGCGTTGCGGATGGATGCCACCCCGCAAGCCTGCGGAGGGGAGGTTCCCGACCCTGTGATGTCCGGCATTCGTCAACCCGCGGGAGCCGTGGTCAGTGACACGCAGTTCATGGGGCCCGCAGTCGCAGACGAACAGCAACAGCGTCAGGAAATTATCGACTGGGCTCGGACCGGCACAACGGTTGCCCCCCTACCGGCATCGCTGACCGGTGTTCCCCCCTTCAAGCCCTTCGCCGATGGCAGTCCAGGAACCGCAACCGGTCGATCGGCGGTCCCGTCCCAGAGAGAAACTGCCTGGCAGACGCCGGTTGCCCAACCGGACGACCGGGGCGCTGCGGCAGGCGATTGCCCGGCGGTCGCTCCCTGTGGTTCGGCCGATCGAACAGCCCGTGGCGACGCGATCGACGGGCCGCAGTCGCAGACCGAATCAGCCGCCGGAACGGTTACCCCCCCGAACGTCAGTCATTTGGGGTTTCAAGTCCACCAGCGGTATCTAGTCACCCAGGACGAACACGGCATGGTGGTGATCGACCAACATGCGCTTCACGAGCGCGTGTTGTACGAGCGGATTCGGGAAAAAGTTCTCGGCGGCGGCATCGAAGTCCAGCGGTTGTTAGTACCCGAACCCGTTTCGTTGACCCCCGCCGAACAGTCGACCGCGTTGGACGCGCAGGAACTGCTGGCAAAGGTCGGGATTCAGGTCGAACCGTTTGGCGGAGACACGCTCTTGGTACAAAGCTACCCTGCGATGTTGGGACGGTTCAGCCCCAGCGATGTGCTGCGGCAGGCGCTGGAATCGTTGGAAGCAGCGGGCAAGGATCCGGAGATCCGCGATCTGCTGGACCACCTGCTGCACACGATCGCATGCAAGGCCGCCGTCAAAGCTGGGGATCGTTTGGCTGCCGAGGAGATTACCAGCCTTTTGGAGCAGCGTCACCTTTATCACGACACGCACCATTGCCCACATGGCCGACCGACAGCCCTGTTCTTCAGCCGCGACGAACTTGATCGGATGTTCGGTCGACTCGGCCCGCGGGCTCGCGAAAAAAGACCCCTCGCCAATGCCTAACAGCCCCCGAATCGGAGGTCGGTCGGGCACCTTTCCCGGTCCTTGCCGCAGATCCGAACGAAAGTGCTGTGACTTTGGCCTAGATTTTGCTGTAATATAGAAAGGGTTGTGTCGGCAACTGCAAATGTGGCACCGAAATCGCACGACGGAACCCGCGCGACCGAACTCGAACGATCTTTGGCTTGCTAGTAAATGGGGAATAAGAGCAATGCAAAACCAATGGAAAACACTCAGCCTGACACTTGGCGCGCTGCTGGTGGGGTCCCTGCTGACCAGTTTTGTTATTAGTTTGCCGCGCGTCCTTCAGGGCGACGCCGTTGCCGACCAAACGCCTTCGGCGCGCGTGGCCAACCAAGACTTGACCGCAGCGATGGATCTTTCAACCGCGTTCCGGAACGTGGCCGAAGCACTGCGGCCGACGGTCGTCAGTATCCACACCACCGCCAGGGAGCGGGCAGTGATGCGGCAAATGCCGCGCGGTTTCGAGGATTTTTTTGGTTTACCGATGCGTCCTCAGCCTCGTGAACGTGTCGGTCTGGGTAGCGGCGTCTTCGTCAGCCCAGATGGTTACATCCTGACCAACAATCACGTGATTGCCGACTCGGATCAATTGGAGATTGAATTAAGCGACGGGCGGCGGATGTCCGCGACGATCGTGGGCACGGATCCGGAGACCGATCTGGCGGTGGTCAAAGTCGAAGGTTCTGGCTTTGAATTCGCCTCTTTCGGTGACAGTGAAGCGATTCAGGTCGGCGACTGGGTGCTGGCAATCGGCAGTCCGTTTGGTCTGGAACAAACCGTGACCGCCGGGATCATCAGTGCCAAACACCGTGTCAAAGGAATCGTCGGTCGGGGTGAGGGCTTTGAGGACTTTTTACAGACCGATGCAGCGGTGAATCCGGGCAACAGTGGCGGCCCGTTGGTAAACCTGCGTGGAGAGGTGGTCGGGATCAATACTGCAATAGAATCTCGGAGTGGCGGATCCAACGGTATCGGATTTGCCATTCCCAGCGCGATGGCCAAGCCGATTGTGGAGTCGATCATTGAATTGGGGACCGTCGAACGCGGTTTTTTGGGGGCGCAGCTTAGCGATGTTAATGAGGCGACGATGCAGGAGTACGGGTTGAAGGTTGGTCAGGGGGCGCTCGTCCGCGGCGTCTTGGAAGGACAACCTGCGGCCAGTGGCGGATTGATGCCGGGCGATGTCGTCACGGCCGTCGATCAGCGAAAGATCGAATCCAGTTCCATGTTGCGGAATTACATCGCCTCCCAACGTCCCGGCAGTGTGCTGCGAATGCAGGTCAATCGCAACGGCGAAACGGTAAACCTGGAGGTCGCGCTAGGTCGCCGAAGCCAGGAGGCATTGGCGCTATTCCGGGGCGGCGACAGTGGAATTGGCGCGGAACTGGAACCTTTGGATGAACGTACCGCACGACAACTCGGTTATGAAAATCTGAACGCAGGCCTTGTCGTTACT
>SLFV01000578.1 GCA_007124075.1 Roseimaritima sp. | reverse complement strand
CGCCGACTGGATCACCTGGCCTTGTCCGCGACAGGTAGGACACTGTTCCGGTTTACTTCCGGCAGCGGCTCCACTGCCATCGCAACTTTCACATTGGATACGCCGGCTAAACGATACATCTTTAGAAACCCCATTGGCGGCTTCTTCCAACGATAGCGTTACATCACACCGAACATCGGCACCTGGACGTACACGCCCCTGGCGTGCCCCGCGCCCGCGGCCAAACAGATCCCCAAAAGCGCCGCCAGAAAACAGGTCACCAAAGGCATCCAAAATATCTTCCATATCCTGGAACTGGGGGCCGCCCCCATTTACGCCAGCGTGCCCAAACTGATCGTAACGGGCACGTTTCTCAGGATCGCTTAAAACCTCGTAGGCTTCACTAGCTTCCTTGAATTTCGCGACAGCCGATTCATCATTTCGATTGCTGTCCGGGTGGTAGCGGATCGCCAACTTGCGATACGCCTTGTCGATCGTCGCTTTATCGGCTGATCGATCGACACCCAAAACTTCGTAAAAACAGCGTGGTTCTGCCATGCGTCCGACTGCTGCGTACAAGCAAATAGTGTTTAGAAAGCAGGAGAATGAACACGCGCCCCGCTAACAAAAACGGGCCATCTCTGGCATTGCAGAAGATGGCCCGCATAGACCAGCCAAGGAAGTCAACGTGACCTAGGAGATAACACCTTCGACAGGGGTTTTCTGCTTGTCCTCGTCGTCATAGTTGGTTACCAACGCCTCAGTCGTCAGCAGCAATCCGGCAATCGATGCCGCATTTGCCAACGCGGTGCGCACAACCTTCACGGGATCGACGACACCAGCTTTAAACATGTCCGTATACTGGCCGGTGTTCGCATTGAAACCAATGTTTTCAGCCTTCTGACGTACCTCGTCCACAACAACACTGCCATCAATGCCGCCATTATCAGCAATCTGACGCATTGGAGCGTCCAAAGCCTTCAAGACGATATCGATTCCGATCCGCTCGTCCCCCCTACCCGATTTCCTCGCAGCCTCGACCGCGTCATGACAACGCACCAAAGCAACACCGCCCCCCGGCAAGATGCCCTCTTCGACCGCAGCGCGAGTGGCGTGGAGCGCGTCTTCAATCCGAGCCTTGGTTTGCTTCATCTCCGCCTCGGTTTCCGCACCGACACTGATGACAGCCACTCCGCCAGCCAATTTGGCAAGTCGTTCTTGAAACTTTTCCTTGTCATATTCGCTGTCGGTCTGGTCAATCTGAGCACGAATTTGACCAACGCGCTTGTCGATCTCCTCGCGTGCCCCGCCGCCTTCAACGATGGTGGTGTTATTCTTGTCCACCACCACTCGTTTCGCGCGACCAAGTTGCTCCAGGCTGACGTTCTCAAGCTGAACCCCTAGGTCCTCGCTGATCAACGTCCCACCGGTCAGAACTGCAATGTCGCCCAACATCGCCTTACGACGGTCACCAAAACCTGGCGCCTTGACCGCGCACACATTCAATGTGCCTCGCAGCTTATTAACAACCAGTAAGGTCAGGGCTTCCGCGTCAACGTCCTCCGCAATGATTAGCAGAGGTTGCCCCGTCTGTGCGGATTTCTCCAACAATGGAACCAAATCGCGAATGTTGCTGATCTTCTTTTCGTACAGCAAAACCAAAGCATCCTCCAACACGGCCTCCATGCTAGTGGCATCGGTGATGAAGTAAGGCGAGATAAATCCCTTGTCAAACTGCATCCCATCAACGTAGGAAACCTCAGTGTCACGGGTCTTACCTTCTTCGACCGTGGTAACGCCGTCCTGACCGACACGCTCCAGAGCATCGGCAAGCAACTGGCCAATCGCATCGTCATTGTTCGCGGAGATCGCACCCACATGCGCGACCTCCTGCTTGCTGGTCACCGGTCGCGCCATCGTGACCAAATGGTCGATCGCAGCCTGAGCCCCCTTTTCGATCCCGCGACGAATCGCGGTCGGATTGCTGCCCGCGACGATGTTTCGCAACCCCTCCTTGAAAATCGCCCGAGCCAAAACGGTTGCCGTGGTCGTCCCATCACCAGCCAAATCGCTGGTCTTCTGCGCCACCTCAACGACCAATTTGGCACCCATGTTTTCGAAACGGTCTTCCAATTCAATTTCCTTGGCGACCGTCACACCATCTTTGGTAACTGTCGGACCACCGAACGATTTGTTGATAATCACATTGCGTCCGGTAGGCCCCATCGTCGAAGCAACGGCCCTGGCCAGCTTTTCAACGCCTGCCAACATCCGCGCCCGAGCATGATCTTCAAATAGCAACTGCTTTGCCACTTGTTAGTTCCTTGTAAAAAAATGAATGAACGGATGAACTGATTCTGCCAACAAGCCGGAGATTACAGAACCTTGGCAAGAATGTCGCTTTCACGAAGAATCTTAATTTCCTCGCCATTGACCTCGACCTCGCTGCCACCGTACTTACCGTAAATCACAGTGTCACCGACCGCAACGCTCAGTTCACCACGGTTTCCGCTATCAAGCAACCGCCCAGGCCCGACGGCAACAACCGTACCGCGCTGCGGCTTCTCCTGAGCGGAACCGGGCAAAACGATACCGCCGGAGGTAACGGCTTCGGCATCGGCGGGCTTCACGATTACACGGTCATCCAAAGGACGCAAGTTGATTTTCGACATTTTAATGAGTTCCTGTCAGAGATATTGATACTATTGAATCGACTGAAAACCCAGCGAGGCAAGAAAACGAAGACATTACCTTGCGCGACTGGGCACTAAGAGCTACGCCACAGACAAGCAAAAACAAAGACACCATAAACACGCGAACCAAACTCTACATCAT
>SLFV01000460.1 GCA_007124075.1 Roseimaritima sp. | reverse complement strand
GAATTCCCGTTAATACAACCTCGCGATGCCCCGCCTCGACCAACCTTTGCACTTCCTGGACGATCTGGTGTGCCGGCCGACTGTAGAGATCCGGACGCACCATGGGAATGATGCAATAGCTGCAACGCAGTAGGCATCCATCTTGCACCTTAACATAGGCCCGCTGTCGCCCCGAAAAACCATCCAAGCCCGTGGGCACATCCAGCACGCCAAAACGGCTGAGTAGATCCGGGAGTTCTCGTTTGTCCGTAACGACCTCTTCCACACCGGGCAACTGAGCGACCTCTTCGGGGGCTCGCGTCGCATAGCACCCCATCACGACGATCTTGGCATCGGGATTCTGCCGTGCTAACCGACGAATGACCTGGCGGCTTTTCGAATCGCCTTCAGCGGTCACGGTGCACGTGTTGACGACGAAGACATCGGCTTGCTCGTCAGGACTGGCATCGGAAAAACCAATTCGTGCCAACCCTTGGCGAACCAGTTCGGTTTCGTACTGGTTGACTTTGCAACCCAGTGTCACTGTGCGAATCTTAGCGGACATGCGTTCCAAACTATACCAGAAATGCCGCGTTGCCGATCGGTCACCCGATCAGCACGCATTGCAGGAAACCGAAGCTACTGTGGGACCGGTTCAATCGTTGCTTTCATACTGCCTTTGCAGCGGGCGATGATCGGATCAGCACCATAGGCGTGAATCTGATCGCGTTTCAGTTCCGCATGCTCCATGGTTGTGGTCAGACAGATCACCCGCCCACGATTGTCAACTTCCTTTGCCATTTGAAAACCCCGTTCGATCGGATGGCCAAACAATTCACGCAACATCATCACCACGTAATCGTACGAATGATCGTTATCATCCCACAGGATGACATTATAGCGAGGTTGCCGTTTCGGCTTATTACGTCGCGATTCGGCCGCCTGTTGTTCCTTCGCCGCGGATTGTGCCGGAGACTCCAAAACGGCTGCTTGCTGATCGGACATAGATGACGATTCCCTAACTTCCGAAATCTCGAAGAACCATGAAACGAAACAGATCCATCCCGTTAACCGCCGTGCTCCTGCTGACGAACCGACTGGAAGTTTTGTACATTGTAAGCGTGATGCAATGTGGTCGACCAGTGTTTTTCAGATTTTCGGGAACATCGTTACCGAAAAAAAAATCGTTGACGCTGGCAACAGTGGTACTTTCCGAAACGCTTTCTTAACCGGTAATCTCGAGTGCTTGATCCCGCTATCGATTCTCTGCTGACTCAACGACAGCAGCAAGATGTTGACGATTTGATCCAATGGCTACGGATCCCCAGTGTCAGTAGCGATCCGACGGCGCAACCGCACGTGGAGGCCGCAGGCCGCTGGGTAGCCGATCGGTTACGCAGTGGCGGTTTGCACGTCCAGTGGATCGAAACCGCTGGCAATCCGCTGGTTTTTGCCCAAACCCCCCCCGTTCCTGGCGTACCCGTCGCACTGGTTTATGGTCATTACGATGTGCAGCCGGCTGAACCACTGGAACTGTGGGAGACTGCCGCGTTTGAACCCGACATTCGAAACGGTAACATTTACGCCCGCGGTGCGACCGATGACAAAGGCCAAGTGTTGACACATATCCAGTCCGTTCTGGCCTGGCTGCAAACCGGGCGGCCGCTGCCTTTGCAAGTTAAGTTTCTGATCGAAGGGGAGGAGGAAGTCGGCAGCGCGAATTTGGAGCGGATGCTTCCGGAATTGGCTGATACGCTGGCTTGCGACGTGGTTGTCATCAGTGACAGCAGTCAATTTGCCCCCAATCAGCCCGCGATCACCTACGGTTTGCGTGGGATAGCAACGTTTGAGCTTACGGTCAGCGGGCCAAGGCAAGACCTGCACAGCGGTTCGTTTGGCGGGGCGGTTCTTAATCCAGGAATCGCGTTGTGTAAACTGATTGCTGCGGCGGTTGACGATCAAGGCCGAATTCAATTCCCTGGTTTTTATGACGACGTCCAACCGCTGACCGATCAAGAACGACAGCAATTTGCGGACTTGCCCCACGATGATGTGGCGTTTGCTACCAGCCTGGGGGTGAGGGCGTTGTTTGGCGAAACTGGGTTTACGACCCTGGAACGCAAGTGGGCCCGGCCGACGTTTGACGTCAACGGCTTGACCTGCGGTCATCAAGGGGCAGGAGTCAAAACCATCATCCCCGCCGTCGCAACCGCGAAGCTGAGTTGTCGGTTGGTCCCGCAGCAAGATCCCGATAAGATTGCCGCCGCACTAGAGGATTTTTTCCAGCAGCACGGTCCGGCGGGTGTCCAGGTCACGGTAAAACCAGACCACGCCGCTCCTGGGATGGTATCAGGTATCGACAGTCCCTACATGGCCGCGGCAAAGGCTGCGTTGGCCGAGGCTTTTGGGTGTCAGCCGGTCCTTATCCGGGAAGGAGGTTCGATCCCGATCGTGCAAAAATTTCAGGCGGCCCTGAAAGCGGATTGCTTGCTGTTGGGTTGGGGCCTGAACGACGATAACGCCCACAGTCCGAACGAGAAATTCGCGTTAGCCGATTACCATCGCGGAATCCGAGCCAGTGCAGTATTGTGGTCGGAATTGGGCAAGCTTCAGCATGGGTAAGTCACTGAACCCGTGTCGCTACGCGGCGACTGTGGCAGCTTCCGTTTGAAACAGAAGTTCGTGGGCCAATTGCAGGTAGTCTTCGGCTCCGTTGCTCTCCGGAGCGTATTGAAAGATAGACTGTCCAAAACTGGGGGCTTCTGCCAGACGAACGTTGCGGCGAATCCGCGTTTGAAAAAACTTGGCATCCATGAAGGCGGCGTCATTGACCAGCG
>SLFV01000067.1 GCA_007124075.1 Roseimaritima sp. | reverse complement strand
TTGGTGATGCTCCTGTTCTGGAATGGGACGACGCGCGCGGGGGTCATCGCCAGTGTGCTGGTGGGGATGGTCAGTTCGCTGGGGTGGATTTTGCTAAGTAGTGACACTTACCAGCAGGTTTATGGCTGGAATCCAGACGACGCCTGGGTTCCATTCACTCAGCCTGGAATCGTCACGATCCCCTTGGCCTTCGTCGTGCTAATTATTGTTTCGTGGTGTTCTGCGGCTGCGCCGCAAATCCGTACTCCGTAGCCAGCATCATGGTTGCCCAGGCTTGCGCTGCATACGCGATTGGACGATGCTTTCAAACTGACCATCGGCGACTCGCGTGGTCACGCGGTCTCCCGGTTGGACTGCGGTCACTGTCCGTAGGGTTCGGCCTGTTTTTTGGTCCAGGGTAACGCTATAACCACGCGCCAACACGTGCAGGGGGCTGAGGGCTTCCAGTGATGCCGCCAACGCCCCCAAACGCCGACCCGCGTTGGAGTGCTGAGCACCAATCGCACGCAGGGCTCGCATGTCCAATTCGTCCAGTCTCCGCGCCAACTGCTTGATCGCGTCAAGAGGCCGCGACAACACGGGGCGCGATTGCAACAACCGCAATTGATTCTGTGCCTCGTTCAGGCGGTTATCGACGCTGCGTTTCATGCGGGCATGCAGCATGGTCAGCATTTGTCGCATTTGGTCTTGCGACGGAACCAGCAGTTCTGCTGCCTCGCTGGGGGTCAAGGCCCGGCGATCGGCCACCAGATCCGACAGCGTCACGTCGACTTCATGTCCCACGGCAGAAACAACGGGCAGCCGCATTGCAGCGATGCGGCGGACGACCTTCTCCTCATTGAAACACCACAAGTCTTCCAGGCTGCCACCCCCACGCCCTACCACGACAACGTCCAGGCTGGGGCGAATGCGTTCGGCCGCGGCCAGCCCCCGACAAATGCTCTCCGCCGCGCCCGCTCCCTGCACTTGAGCAGGAATCAGCAGGACTTGAACCGCTTTTGAACGTCTGCCGGCAACCTCCAAGAAGTCTCGAATCGCCGCCCCGCCAGGACTGGTGACAAACGCAATGCGACGGGGAAACGGAGGAAGGGGTTTCTTGCGTTCCAGGGCAAACATGCCCTCATTTTCCAAACGTTGCCGAAGTTGTTCAAACGCCAGTTGCAAATCGCCGACGCCTGCAGGGAGGGCCCGCCGCACAACCAGTTGGTAAGAGCCGCGAGCGGCATAAACCTCCACGTCGCCCAAGCAGACGAGTTGTTGTCCGTTTTCAAGTTGAAACTTCATCCGTGCGGCAGTGCTCCGCCAAATGATCCCGCGGACCTGGGCCTTGGCATCTTTCAACGTGAAGTACAGGTGTCCACTTGAGGGGCGACTTAAATCGGTCACTTCGCCCTGAACTTCAACACTGGGGAAACTAGATTCCAAAGTCGATTTGACACGTTTCGTTAATTCCGAAACCGTCCAAGGCATCCCATTTCCTCCTTGTGAGGTGAGCGCGGGAGAAACAATGCTGCCCGCCCCAGTATCTTACCCAGCAGCAGGCGGGAGAAGCTCCGTTGCCGGACCGCCCAGGTTTTGCTCAGTCTACCGGGCAGACGCACGATTCGCAATCGTTCGCGGCTTGTCAGTGCCCTTCCATCCTGACCCACCGCTATGCATCTGCTGCCTTTTCTTTGATCCTGTACATTTCTCGCCATGGCAGTTGAATCCCGCCATCGATCGTCAAGGTGCTGCCGGTGATGTAGGGGTTTTCGGGACTGGTCAAAAAAACAACACCCCGGCCGATTTCTTCCGGTTGCCCTAAACGGCCAAGGGGCAACTTTCCACCCTGCTCGCGCAGCGTTTCCTCACTGAAAAACTTCCGTTCTCCTGGAGTGTCCGTCCAACCAGGATGCACAATGTTGACCCGGATGCCGTGTTCCGCCAGTTCAACCGCTGCGGTTCGAGCCATCTGGTCGTTGGCTGCTTTGGCCATGTTGTAAGCCATGGCTCCCGGGATCGCCATGTGGGCGTGCGGGCTGCTGATGATCACCATGTTACCCGCAACCTGATGCTGACGCATCCACAAGGCCGCCTTACGGATGACAAAAAACGCCCCCCACATGCTAACGTCGAGCGTCTTGCGAAATCCGTCCAAATCGGCTTTGTAGAACAGTTCGCGATCACTGTAAACCGCATTGGAAACAACAATATCTAAGCCGCCTAGCGAATCGATGGCGCGTTCAACCAAGCCTTCTGCTTCCGCTTGGAATCCCATGTCGGCACCAAGCGGCACTGCGTTAACACCATGCTGACGACAGGTCTCGCAGACTTCGTCAGCATCACTTTGTTGGCTGCGGTAGTTCACGGCGACATCGGCACCCGCTTTGGCCAACTCAATCGCGATCCCGCGACCGATGCCACGCGACGCCCCTGTGACCACCGCTTTCTTTCCCGTCAAAACACCCATCGTCATCTCGCTCTGCTGATCTAAAAATTTATCGTTTCATCAAGCGTGGGACAGGCAAAGACGCACCAAACCGCTCCTTCGCTTCTCCTGCACACTCCCGCAAACTCCTGCCGCGCAGGACCTAAGACGGCCGAGCCGAATCCGCCGCTCGCCCAGTTTTCAGCTTCCAAGCGGATTGGCAGCAGTCGCACAGTTGTCCGTCGCATTGGCAATGAACGGCAAAAAATACCGCTCGCGGGTCAGCAGAGTGTACGCCAATCGTTCCACAAAATTCAAGCTGGGCAGGGACCGCTTTGCCAATAAATCGGTGGGAACGCTCAGGGAACAAGCGCCGCATGGTCGCGTTGTCTCCGGAAAAGTGACCAGCAAACGTTGCTTCGTCCTAAGTCGCGTTGGACGATACTTCCGCATGCTCACCGCCAGCACGGACGCTCCACCGCAACAACAAGTAATTGTTGTCGTCAAATTCGGTCAGCGTCCCTTCAATGGTCCAGCGGTTGTCTTCGGCATCGTGCCGCATGTTGGTTACCACCCGTTGCAGCGTTAAATTCTCAAGCACGACGAAGTTAGCTTGCGAACCGTCGGCGCGAAAAACCCAACGTCGGCCCACCTCCGCAAACTCGCCCGTCCAACGCCCTGTCTCGGTGCCCTCGCGCTGAACCGAATCACGACCGCCCATGGGGTTGCGTTGCCGTGGGCTGGCCTGCGTATCGCCAGCTACTGTCGCGGGCCCATGAGCATGCAACTTCGGTAACCCAGACGTTTGAGCAAAGCCGAAGAACAGGACCCCTGCCAACGCACAGGAAATAGCCAGTGCCCATGCTGCTTTTCGCTGGAAGTAGACAACCATTGAACTTGTCAACCCTGTTTGGGAATTGCAACCGCATGCAGGGAGATGACCGCACCTACTGCGATCAATGCCAATCCGATCCACCGCGGGGGAGCAATGCGTTTCTTTGGCGATGGATAAACCTGCATGAAGACGGAGGAGAGCATGTCGTTGCTGGCGACCGGTTTGGCATTGGTCATCCGAGCAAGAGCCCGCGTGGTTTGTTCGTTCAAAACGACCGATTCAACCATGCGAAATTGAACGCCGATCAGAATCAGTAGCAAACCGATGAGGAAATAGCGATTTCGATTCATGATCGTAACCACGGTTGGGAGGACATGGCGATGTTTTCCGAAGTCGGACCGGAAACCACTGTCGATAACCGCCAGTTTGCGTCGCTGACGCACGGCATTGCCTCCTTCATCTCCCGCCCCTCGCAGGCGAGAAAATTCAGAGTTGCCGGTCCACTGGATGAGTAATCGGCAACCCAGCCTTGCCAGCACAGAATTATCTGGTGGGTAGCGATTGTGGGACTTGTAGCCCGTAGATGGATTCTCAGAGTTCCTGCAGATTCCAAGCGGGCAGCCAGATCGTATCGCTCGCTTTCATGGCGAATTCCGTTCTTAAGCGTTCTGCCATATCGGGTAGATGCCCTGCACCGTAGAAGATCGCGATGTTCTTTTGGCCCGCTTGGACCTCTTCCGCCAAAATTCGCATGGCTTTCGCGTTGCGGCCCTTGATGATCGTATTTTCTCCGTCAGCATCATCGAGGCCCAAATTCAGCATTTCCATATCAGCCAACTGTGCCGCCATGGCTCGCCGCAGCATGACCGCTCGGTCCTTGCTGAAAAATGCTCGTATCAAATCCAAGTCGTTGGATTTCCCAGATGCCTGCATCGCCAACGAGGCTCCAAACAAACGAGCGATCATCTTAGGCAAACTATCACCACGCCGCGCCATGTCTTCGGCAAACTCCTCCGGACTCATGTCCGCGTGTCGAAAGTTTTCTGCGAGATAGTTAATCCTTTCCAATTGGTATTCCAGTTTTAAGACGTCCCTCATGCCGCTTTGCATCGACGCAATCAACGATCGGCGACCAGCCAAATCCTCTGGTCGAATTCGGGTCCCATCGGGAGCCACCAGTTCGTACAGAACCACGTCATATTCAGCCAAACGTCGATCAAGCTGGGCGTAGTAATCACCACCCCCGATATGAACGACACCGACCAAGTCGACCGTGATACCCGCGAAATCAGTCTTCGGCGTTCCCTCGAAACGGACGATCGCGGTCTCAAGATTCTTTGGCTGTCCCTGTTCGGTTTGTGAAACACGAACGTACTGTTCCTGCTGGGCTTTGGTGTCCGCAATTTCGGCGCGTCCGTGTGTTGGGTACGCAAAGAGCGTCAGAAAAGCCGCAAGGAAGGTAAAACAGCAGCGCATCGCCGAACCTATCGTTTGATGGAAAAAAAACGTTCCTCATACAGAAGAGGATACGTTGCTTTCAACAGTTCGGCAACATTTAACGTTTGGGGATCCCTAACTGGACGCCACGAATCGGCCGCTGGGCCCTGTTCACGCTTCAAAGTTAAGCGACCCGGCGACATGCGCAGCAGTCATCGTCGCGCCGCCCAGTTTCTGTGCTAAAACCGGGGTGCGAATGGTTGACCTTGCACACACCGATCGCCAAGTGTCCTGTTCTATTTCCAAGACGCTAGCAATTTCTGACCATTTTTGTGGATCACGCGTCTCCTCCGCAACCGATAGGTGCTGCAAAAGAAAGACGTACAGATCCGCCACCTGCTGCGCGATCGGTAAATCCGACTTGCCCACACCCGCCAACAACTCCCCAAGAATATCACGCAACAGCAGCGATTGTTCAGTCATCCGTACATCGGTCGGTGCGGACGATGGATAACTGGCCAAGGAATGGGCTAAATCCACCGCACGCTCGATCAGCATAAGTCGCAAACGAGTCGGCGAAGCGTTTTCAATTTCCTGCGCTAGATATCGCTGCGCGGAGGGTTGATTGCTCATCGAATACTTTCATCTTCCTGTTGTTGGGCAAGCGGCAAAACCCATCTCGCTCGAATCCACGCGGAGCTACAATAGCTGAGGGAGCAAGGTTTTATTTCAAGCGAACCTTAGCTTCATCGGTCGGGAAAGCGAATCGGTTGAATACCCGTAATGTATTGCTGGTTGCTCTGAATGCGCGAGATGGCGGCTTCCATTTCGAAAAATTGGCGCAACAAACGCTCTCGCTCATTCTCCAGTCGCCGATCCATCTGGGCAATTCGCTCGTTGTTTTGTTCCACCCGACGGGTCAGGGCGTTTCCTCGATTCAGCAACATGCCGTTGTCGACTCCGGCCAATCGATCCGCCAGGCTTTTCAGCCGCGCCGAAGCACCGGTTGTTTCGGTAGTGAAGAACGCTTCGACCGCCTCTGCGTTATTTTCTAAGGCCCGCTCCAGCCGTGATTCGTCAAAGTCTAATTTTCCATTTTCGTTTAACCGCAATCCCAGTTCGCCGAAAGATTGGATCGGCCCGTTACCACGGATAACACCCGATAAAAGCCGTGCGTAACCCGTTTCGATTCTGAGCGTTTCCGTTGAACCAAACAACAAGCCGACGGTGTTATCCGTCTCGTCGAAACTGGTCAGTGAACGCACGCGGTCGTTCAGTTGATTGAACTGGGTCACGAATGTTTTCACCGCGTCAACGGTTGCCTTGCGATTCGGAGTAACGTCGACGATCACGGGAGTTGCCGCAAGCGATTTGACCGTCAGGTTTAAACCGCTGGCGTTGTCAACAAAGACGCCGTCGGCGCTGGTCAAGCGACGTGCGGTTCGACTGTCGTCAATGATGCTGATCGTCGCATCTTGGCCGAATGCGGTGGTTTCCATCTGCCATGGCAGTCCGTCGGCATGCACGCTAAATCGACCTCGTTGCCCGCCCTGCAAACTGCTGACACGTAGGTAATGCTGTCCCGATTCGTCTTGCTGAACGGTCGCTTTGACAAACCGGTCGGAATCATTAATCTTCCGGGCAATGTCCTCCAGCGAGTCGGTCGCCGTAATCGCCACGCCGAAGCTGTCACCACCAACAATCGCCAAAACCTCATTGCCATCGATGGTTTGCACGCTAGCCGACGCGGCGATTCCTAATTGGCTGGCCGCTACGGACGAACCCAGGTCAAAAATCCTGGGGATCTCTTCACCGCCGGCGGAATCGACGATGGCAATGCCATCTCCGCCAGCGCTAAGCTGCGCCTGCAGGCCCAGCCCCAAATTATTAATGCGATCGATCAGCTCCCCAACGGTGCTGATTCCTGCGGTGGCCATGTTGATCGCACTACGGTTGCCGGTTGAATCACGAAGCTCAAAAGAACCCGGTGTGACGCCTTGCCCTTGATTCAACTCTGTCAGAAGTGTGTCCCGGTCAACCGCTTGACGGTTGAGGTGCTGACCATTGATGGTCGTTTGCGAGGAAGTTTGCGCGATCCCTAGTCGCGCTGCGGTGTCGTCCGCACTACTGACGGAGAACGATTCGGTCGTACCGCCGGATAGGTCACGCAATCGTAGGCCCGTCCCACTGTCATTCAGGCGGGCCGTCAAATTTAAACCGGTGTCATTGATAGTATCGATCACATCTTGAATCGTTTCCGCAGCCGACAGATCGACCGCGGCGGCGCTGCCATCACGCAGCGAGATGTTCAGCGTTGTTAACGGGCCCAGGCCCTGACCGCCACGGAGTTCCGATAGCGAAACCCCTGATAGGTAGGTGTTACTTTCGACCAACTCCTGACCCGTTGCCGAGGCAGCGGCAACATCAACCCCAAAAAAACCCAAATCCGCAGCCGTTTCTCCCTGACCAACCTCCCTGACGCGGAGATTGCTTGCCGTTTGTCCCGTCAGATCCGTCAGCACAATCGACTGACGATTGGCGGTGGCACGAACCTGAATGCCTGTATTCTGATTGATCGCCTCCAGCACATCGTCGATCGTTCGCGCACTGGTTACATTGACCTCCGCCGTCGCTCCGCTGCGGTCGGTGATCAGAATGCTGCCCCGCTGCACCCCCAGACCCCCGTTAAGTTGCTGCAGGGAAGTCGACTGTCGGAGGTCTCCCGTCGTGCGAACAGCAATCCGCCCCTCCATGCCCAATGGTTCCGTGGCGTTGGCGAACCGCTGCCTGCTAGCCAACGAATGGGTCGCCGCTAACTGCTCCGTCACAACTTCATAACGTCCAGCTTGTGCTTCGGACGCATTGGTCACCGACAACGCATCGGTATTTGATGAAGTTGCTGACCGCGAACGGAAAAGACTTGCGTCACCAAGGCGATCGCCGGAAAGCTGCACGGAAATGACCGATGCGGTCAGGCTGGAGATCGCCTCCTGCTGTCGCGACAGCACTTCATTGCGTGCCTCCAATCGCCGTTTGGGAGCGCCGCTCAGACTGACTAACTGCTCAACCGTTCCGACGATATCGGTACCGGTGATCAAGCCAATAGAGGTTTGAAGCCTACCCATAGCAAAGCAGTTGTCACAGCGAAGTTAAAACGGGTTCCAAGTCGCAAAATCCTGTCCATGATTGGATATCGACACTGCCGGTTTAATCGTATGAGTCTTGTTTGGGCAACTCGTTTAAGTTTTCAGCAACCACGGGAGTTGGCCACAAAGCCTGAGACCTGATTACGCAGCAAACCAGCAGCGAGGGACCAAAAAAGATCGGTGAACCGCCCTCCTGAGCGATTCACCGACCGTTCCGTTTAATCCGGTCTTAACGCGAAGCCAGCATTGAACTATCGCAGCAAGGCCAACACGTTCTGCGGATTTTGGTTGGCCAATGCCAACACGTTGGTGCCCGATTGAACCAAAATCTGAGCACGTGTCAGATTCGCTGACTCGGCGGCAAAGTCTGCGTCGCGAATGGAACTTTCCGCTTCTTGCAGATTGGCAACCGTGTCATTTAACGACACCAAGTTGCTTTCCAAGGTCGTCGCTTGGAACGCACCCAGTCGACCTCGCAGGCTGGTGACCTTGTTGATGACTTCGTCAACGATCTTAGCGGCCCCGGCCGCATCGTTGCTCAGTGCGCGAGCTTGTCCGCTACCCAGTTCGTACAGACGGCCCGTGTTACCACCCAGCTTGCCAGTGCTGACGCTGCTGATGCCCATGCGTGCCTGCTGGTTGCTGACAACGTTGGACCCCAGTTGAAACAGGGCCCCGCCCCCCGTGATGTCAAAGCTGATATTATCGCTGGAGCCCGCTTCAACGGTCATCGACAGGCTGAGCGTCGAAGTGTTGATGGAGAAAGTATTCCCAGAGGCGGTCGCAGTCGTCCCATTGATGGTCGCCTGGATGTCCGTCCCATTGGATCGTGAGGCCGACAGATTGCTGGCGAACTGTCCACCAGCACCTTCGGAGATCACTTCTAACGCGACAACCGAGCGCGAACCATACGTGGTGCTTTCCAGGCGAATGCTGCCCGCATCATCGACAGCTTGCACGCCGGTTGAGTCACTGACCAAGTTAATCGCATTGAGAACGTCACCCAACGACGACCCACGCTCGAATTGGAATACCTCCGCTCCATCGCTACCAGTAAGCTGAATCACCAAGTCAGCGGTCAAACCGCCACCAAACTGGCCGCCCGCTAGGTCGGTGCTGTCGGGCGCGGCGCTGATGCCGTCCAAGTATTGGCCGGTACCATCGGATGTGGTCACCGCCGCGGAGAAACCATCCAAACCGTCGATCGCAGCAGCGATCGTGCCCATCGCAACCGCCCCGTTGGTGCTGACGTTGACAACAATATTCCCATCGTTGTCAATTTCGGCGGACGCCTCACCCGCAGCCAGCGCGTTGGTGCCCACCACGGAGATACTGGGACCGTCAAAGGCCGGGTCGGCAACGTCAGCAGTCACTGTAATCACGTCGTTGACCGTTTGGTCGGTACCCCCGGACAGCGGAGAAGTGGTCCCAAGGTCATCGGTACTGAAAACGGCCGTGCCATTTAAAACGTTCTTCGCCAGAAACGTTCCCTGGTTATTGATTGCCGTGGCCACATCGTCAATCGTTGCACCATCGGCAACCGTTACGGTCAACGTATTGCTGTCGGCATCGTAAGTCGCCTCGGTCGTCGCTCCCGAAGCGAAAACCAAATCGGTTTCATTGCCAACGGTTCCATCGGCAGCGCCACCATCGACCGCCTCCAAGATGAATTGGCCAGCCAATCCCGGGTTGGTGCCGCCTGTCAGCGGAGTGGAAGTGCCAACGTCCGCACTGGCAAACGCGTAGCTGCCGTTGACGACGTTCGAGGCGATCCAGTCATCACCCAGACTGGTATTGATCGCTGCTGCTATTTCAGAAACCGTGGCCCCCGCAGCAGCCGTGATAATCAACTCATTGGTCTCCGCGTCGTAACTTGCCGACGTTACCGCCCCCGTCGTGATCGTCACCGTCGTGTCGTTCCCAATGGCACCATCGGCGGCACCGCCGTCACGAGCGGTCAACTGAAACCCGGTTCCCGCATCGGTTTGGTCGGTACCACCAGCCAGGACGCCCGTGTAGGTTCCCGCATCGGCTGCATCGACGACTTCAGCCCCCGCGACTGCGGCAACGTCGAAAAACCCATCCAGCTCGGTGTCCAACGCTGCCGCGATCGTTGCGGCATCCGCCCCTTCCTCCAAGGTGATGCTTAACGTATTCGTCGCGGCGTCGTAAGAACCTGTGGTCGAAGCCCCAACGGTCACTTCAATGATGACCCCATTTCCAGTTGTCCCATCGGCAGCAGAACCAGCTTGAACTTCAAATTCCAATCCCAGCCCGCTGTCGCCCAAGGTCAACGTTCCCTCCGCTTGTTCGTCGGGAGTCGTCGCATTGGCCAGTGCTATCGCACCGCTCGCTTCCGCTCCGATGGTGAACGAATTCGCTAAGTTCACTGTGCCAGCCGCCGAGGCATCCGCAACCTCCGACTCGAAAGTTAAAGTGCCCGCGGAGAAGGCAGGTGTGGTCGCTGTCGGAATGCCCGAAGCCGTGATCGCAGCGCGGGTTGCCGCAGCGCTTACATCCACATCGACCGAAACCTGCCCCGTTGCTCCCAGGTTTGCTTGTTCAATCGTCAAATCACGGACGGTTCCAAAGCCCTGCCCCGCGCTGGTAATGAAGTCAAGCGACCCGTCCAACAGCTTACGTCCCTGGAACGTCGTCGTCTGAGCAATCCGGTTCAAGGCTTCCAGCGAACTGTCAATCTGGAGCTGATTCGCGGCGATTTCATCCGGACTCAATGCCCCCTCGTTGGCGGCTTCGACCACCAAACCGCGGATGTCGTTTAACAAACTGCTGACCTGACCCAACGCGCTGTCGGCCGTACTGATGATCTGACTGGCTCGCTTGGTATTCGTGATCGCCTTGTTCAAACCCGTAATCTCGCTTCGCAACGCTTCGCTCGCAATCAAACCTGCCGGATCGTCCGAGCCGGAGTTAATGCGCAAACCGGTGCTTAGCCGGGTCA
>SLFV01000361.1 GCA_007124075.1 Roseimaritima sp. | reverse complement strand
TCTGCCGCTGGAGGAGGGGGAATCCGAGGGGAGCTGACCTCCGCAATGCATACGGCAGCAAACCACCAGGACCGCTACATTCTAACCTGCTTGCCCTGCCGGAATGCCTTTGGCTTTCCAGCGAACCGCAGTCAGTTCCGCTTTCAGCTTAGGGCCCTGCAAGTCCGATAACCAGGAAACTAGGTAAGGTTGTCGACACTGCAGTTGCAGCCAGGGAAGGCTGCAGGAACCTAATCAATGCGGACATGATGTCAAAGTCGGTTGCTTTCTCGTATCTGCTTTTGATCAGCCAATTATTTGGCTGTGCCGCGGTCGGGCTCCGTCGCGATTCGGGATCGCCGTGGGCTATTTGGCCGTGGAAGGGGGAGCAAGCATCGGTTGGATCGCCAGTCCCTAACCAGCGGACGTCATCCCCGGAGAAGTTACCCGCTGCCGAGAGCCGTACTGCTGGTGGCGATGGCGAGCCGAAGGAAGATCCAGGTGCGTCCGATCAGGATTTGCGTTTGGTGAATCAAGCGTTTGGTCAATCGCCGACGCAAACCAATCCGACTGGTGCCAATGATACCGCGAACGGCGATCTGGAGGTCGGTCCGTCAGAGGCGGTCGACACGGCGCCCGATGACGCCAAGCAGGGGACGGGGGATCCCGTGGCTTCCGATCCTGAGCAAGAAAAGATTCGACAGGCACCCGCCCCTGCGATCGAGTTGCTACCGGTGCCAAATTCCGCAGATCGTGATGATAGCCCGGAGGATCCGGTAACGCTGTACGATGTGGTTTCCTCCGTGCATGGTTCGTTTCCGCTACTGGAAGTCGCGTATTTAGAAAACCAAGTCGCAGGCGGAAATCAGATCGCCGCCTGGGGTTCCTTCGATAAAACGTTATACGCGAACAGTTTGAATCAACCGTTGGGTTTTTATCAGACTTATCGTCAACGACTGGGGTTTGTGCAGCCGCTGTATGGCGGTGGCGAGTACTTCGCGGGTTATCGTGTCGGGCGTGGTGAATTTGAGCCATGGTATAAAGAACGGCAGACCGACCAGGGTGGGGAATTTCACGTTGGGGTCCGAGTTCCCTTGGGAAGGAATCGTGATATCGACGCGCGTCGCGCACAGTTGTGGCGTGCCAACTATGAGGTGCAGCGTGTTCAGCCGGAAATCCGGGTCCAGTTGATCCGTTTTGTCCGCGACGCAACCGTGGCTTATTGGACCTGGGTGGCAACCGCTCGACAGTACGAAGTGATCGAGGACGTTCTAGAGCTGGCGCTGAGGCGGAATGCGCAAATTAAACGTCAGGTCGAGGAAGGGGACATTGATCCGCCGAACTTGGACGATAACCTGCGGGCGATTGCGGATCGGCGTGCGGAACTGGTCGATCGTGACCGCCAGTTGCAGCAAGCAGCCATTGCGCTTTCGCTTTTCCTTCGCGACGCCCAAGGGCGTCCCGCCTTGCCGACTGCGGGTCGTATCGCGGATTTCCCCAGTCTGGAAAGGTTGGCAGATCCCGACCTGGAAGCGGATATTCAGGCGGCGCTATCGTCACGCCCTGAATTGGCCGCACTGGATGCCGTGGTGAATCAAGTCAATGTTGACTTGGCGGAAGCTCGCAATGATCTGTTGCCCAACGTTGACGCGCAGGTCTACGGATCTCAGGATGTCGGGGTTCCCGCGACTCCGCTGCGAGACAAATCACGGTTCGAATTGGAGGCTGGGCTGGCATTTGAAATGCCGGTGCAACGTCGACGAGCGATTGGGAAAATGCAAGCGGCCCGTGGAAAGTTGATGCAGCTATCGGCGGAGCGACGCTTTATCCAAGACACCATTGTTGCCGATGTACAACAGGCCTACGCTGCGGTTGTTGCCGCCGCCGAACAATTGGTCCAGGCACGCGAGAATAAACGCCTGGCGGAATATCTGGCGGAGGTCGAACGTCGAAGCTTTCAGTTGGGTCAATCTGATTTGTTGGCGGTTTTTCTCCGTGAACAGATTGCCGTTGAGGCCGCCGACCAGGAGATTGCCGCTCTGCGGGCTTACTTTATCGCACGGGCCGATTACGCTGCCGCGCTGGCGATTGATTGGCCGGAGATGGCACGCGTCAGTGCGGAGGTGATCCCCGTACCCGATGATCCGGCGGAAGCCGGAAACGAACCCTGAGAGGCTGCGAATGATTCGGGTGAGGCAGGGCGAGATCAACCATCGGCGGATCCGCTTCTCCTCCCTACCGACGATTCCCGCTTGCTGTCAAACCGGAAAAGCCTGGCGAAGCTGACGCTTACTGATTTCGCGTTGCTAAGTGGTGTTGCAGGAACTGCTGGAACTTTGTTTCGAACCGAGAGGGCCAACGATCATTGTGCCTCAGATCGGGGTCGATGATTAGTTGTTTATTCGCCGCTGGGCAGGCATTGAACAACCGTTGACCATGCAACAGCGGGACTATTTCATCAGCCCCTCCATGAAACTGTAATAGCGGTCCGTCGTATTCACGGATCCATTCGATCGCGGGATAACGATTTCGCATTAACCGGCGCACGGGCACCCAGCGGAAGTGCGTTGCTGCGACCTCTGGCATTGAATCAAAGGTTCGATCCAGGATCAGTCCGCGTGCCGAACCGTGGGCTGCCAAGTAAGTCGCTACCGCCCCGCCCAGAGATCGGCCCATCAAAACGATCGATTCTTCCCGTTCTCCCGACCTTTCCGCCAGCCATTTTCTTGCTGCGACCGCATCCTGCAAAATCCCCTGTTCACTCGGGCGACCTTCGCTACTGCCATATCCGCGATAATCGAAAGCCAACACTTGCAGGGCATGTGTCTGGTTAAGCCATCTCAATTC
>SLFV01000046.1 GCA_007124075.1 Roseimaritima sp. | reverse complement strand
GGGGTGCTCCCCCCGTTTTGCGTTGGCGTCAAAGAACGTATCTCCAATTGGAATCGCCGCATTTTGTGATCTTTTCACAAGCCGATCGTCAAAGCACGCTGGAGATCGCGGGGCAACTGGAACGATTCTACTGGGTTTGGACGCAAGTTTTTTTTCCTTTGTGGGAAGCTCGCAACCGCGTCGACTCGGCCATCCAGTCCCAAGCCTCCATTGGGACAGCGGAATCGCGACACCAGGTTGTCTTGTTCGCCGATTCGGCACGCTACATCAACACCCTCCGCCGACATGTACCCGGGGTTGAACGGTCCACCGGTTATTACGCCGACGCCCAGCAGTGTACGTTTTTGTTCGCTGGCCCCGACAGCGATCCCGCGACTTGGTATCACGAGCTGACCCATCAACTGCTAAGGCAGGCGACCGACAGTCGGCTGGACCGACAAGCAATGCCCGGAGAAAATGCCGATTTTTGGCTGGTCGAGGGAATCGCGGCCTACATGGAGTCGACACGGTTTGCCAGCGTTTACGGTTTGGTGGGAGGCTGGGAATCGCCACGTTTGCAATACGCGCGATACCGTTGGCTGGGCGCGGGGGACAAACTGCGTCTGGAGGAGCTTCGCCAGGATGGCTTGGCGACCGCGCAGCGTCGCAACGATTTGACTCGCTGGTACGCCCATGCCGCCGCTTACGCTCACCTGTTCATGGATTCAGGTCTCGCTGGCGGTCGACCCGCTATCTTTGCGGAGCTTGCGCGCCTGTACCGTGTTACCGACCCCAGCCTGCACAACGAAAAAGAAATCGATACTGCCGACGCCTCGGAACGGATGTTCGATTTTTTGAACTTGAACGACCAGCGACTGTTCGCACCCGAAGTCGAACTGCCCTTGCGGCAGTTATGCCTGGGAAGGACGCGGGTTACCCTCCAGGGATTGAACCGGATCCCCGCACAGTCAGAGTTGCGGTGGCTGGACCTGTCGTTCCTGGAGGTTACCAGCCAGGATGTGGTTCGTTTGGTGCGCAGCCCGCTGCAGTTAGACCAACTGAATCTGGAGCGAACGCGAATCAACGATGCACTGGCCCCTTGGCTGCAAGGAGCCAAAAACCTGACCGAAGTTGATTTCAGCTTGACAAGGATCGGCGATGCAAGCTTGGCCGCAATCCCGCCGACAGCTCCCTTGAGGACGGTTTACCTAACGGGGACCGAAGTTACGGCTGCTGCGATCCGCAATCTGGGTCAGCTTGCAACCTTACAACAAATCGATTTGCAGCGAACGCCAATCGATGCACAGGAGCTTGATTCTTTGCAGAAGAAGTTTCCTCACATTGAATTCAATCCGCTTCAAATCATTCCCCAGGATTGACCTACCGCCGACATCCCACAACTGCAACGACCGGTGCAAGGCGATCATTTAAACTTCTTCCTGTCATCGACGGATGAACTTTCGGGTCGCTGCAAGTTTGCCAGCGCTTCGCAGGCTCGCTATACTGAGCCAACTAGAATAGAAGCCCGCAACAAGCAAGCAACCCACGATCCTTTATCCTTTTAATTTGTCCCTGCCGCCCCACATGTATCGCAAATGGCAGGGGGACCTTAAGGTAGGGGAAGCAAGTCCAGTGGTGTTGATTGGGCGCTGCCAACGCTTACCCCAACGTCCCTCCCTTCCGCACCTCCCACGATTCACTGCGATTCCGACGAAAACTGGTTCTACCGCCTCCATTTGCGACGGGGTGCAGGGCACGGCAACGCGTTGGAATTTACCAATGTCCAAAATGGTGGACATGTCGTTTGATCTTGGGTGTAAAATTGAAGGGGATAACGTGAGCGTGAGGTTGTCACGGTGATGCGATCTGAGTTTTTGCTTTACAGGTATCGAAGGATGTTTAATCGGTTCACACCACGCCTTTCCGTTTGCATCGCGTGTGTCGGACTGTCGTTTTGCACGCGTCTGGCCCACGCCGACGAGCAATTGGAGCGTTTTTTTGAAACCAAGGTCCGGCCTTTGTTGACGCAGCACTGTGTGGAGTGTCATGGGACGGCAGAGCAGTCTGGGGAACTGCGTTTGGATCGCCGGTCCGCAGTTGAAAAAGGGGGGGGATCAGGGCCGTTGGTCGTTCCGGGTTCCCCCCAAGAAAGTTTACTGATGACGGTTGTCGGTTACGAGGACCTGTCCCAACAGATGCCACCATCCGGCAAGTTATCCGCTGCGGACATTGCGACCTTGCGCAAGTGGGTTGCCGATGGATCCTACTGGCCTGAGGAAGATGGGATTGATGACCAG
This sequence comes from Roseimaritima sp., assembly GCA_007124075.1. Taxonomy (GTDB): domain Bacteria; phylum Planctomycetota; class Planctomycetia; order Pirellulales; family Pirellulaceae; genus Roseimaritima. Next base: position 552 of record SLFV01000046.1, on the reverse strand, counting down.
CCTTCCGCGTCGCCTGCAGAGCGGATTGATCATTTTCGCCAAAGTCATTGGTCCTTCCAGCCATTGCAAGCCGTGGAGCCACCTGCGTCAGAGGCCTGGGGACAACAGCCTTTGGATGGATTTATTTTGGAGAAACTGCAGGCTGCCGAATTGTCACCGAGCCCTCCGGCGGACCGACGCACACTGATTCAGCGTGCTTACTTTATGTTATTGGGACTACCCCCGACGTACGAACAGATCGAAGCTTTTGCCGCTAACGATTCGCCCGATGCGTTTGAACGATTGGTTGATGAATTGCTGGAGAGTCAACACTATGGGGAACGTTGGGCGCGGCACTGGTTGGATTTGGCAAGGTACGCCGAAACAACTGGCTATTTGGCGGGCAGCCGCGATACCCGATATCCGTACGCGTTTACGTATCGTGACTACGTGATCAAAGCGTTTAACGATGATAAACCTTTTGACCAATTCATTTTGGAACAGATCGCGGCCGATCAATTGGATCTGCCCGACGACGATCGCTCGGCGTTAGCCGCGATGGGATTTTTGACG
>SLFV01000286.1 GCA_007124075.1 Roseimaritima sp. | reverse complement strand
GCCAGTGGATTGGGGCTGCTCGTGACGGCGGCAAACCAGGGCAGCGATCCGATTTTGGGGACAAAAATCAGCGACGCGGTGACCAGGACCGTGCCAATCGCTCCCCCGCTCCAGACCCACCACGGCAGCTTTCCCGGCGGTACTGAAAACCGTGGTGGAAAAACTCCTAACAGTGTTGCAAGAATCATGACGATCAGGCACCCACTGCCGAAGGAGATCAGGGTTGCTTGCAGCGGATGGCCAACGTGACGGCTTAGTGTACCGTTGACGCTGGGTTGGGTTCCCAGCAAGCACCCCGCCGCGATCCCGACAATAATCGCCAGCAGGAAAAGAGCTTGAGCAGGCACGGCGTTCGCTTTGCTTTGGGAAGGCAGTACTGTTTTAGTTCAGACGCATGGAAGGAATGCACTACTGCGAAATAGACGGGGCTGCCGCATGCTCTCTGCGCTGCGGTCCCGGGATCTCGGGGCCCGCATATTTCAGCATGTTCTGGTGATTAACGAATAACAGCTTGGGTTGGTGCTGGGCAACCTCCGCCGCGCTGAAGAAACAAAAGGTGGCGACGATGATCTGATCACCCGGGAAGACAAGGTGTGCTGCGGCTCCATTGGCGCAAACATCACGAGATCCATCCAGACCACGAATCGCGTACGTTTCCAGCCGTGTTCCTCGGGTTACGTTCCAGACCTGAACCGACTCGTAGGGCAGAATATCGGCGATCTGCATCAAGTCGGGGGGCAGCGTGAGGCTTCCCTCGTAGCTGACATCAGCCCCCGTTACGGTCAGCCGATGAATTTTGGCTCGCAGCAACTTTCGCATTGACATGACATTCCTCGTTTCCCACGGTGGGACGCCTCTTAACTCAGCCGAGAACTGCCTGCAAGCGATCGAATGTTTGGGGTTCGTTGAGCGAAAGTTTGCCAAACCCCTGCAATGCCCCAATTTCCATTGCTGCCTGCTGGTGCTCATCGTAGTTTGTGATCAGCATCACGGGCACAGAGGCGGTCTGCGAATCTGCCTTCAGCAGGCGAATCACCTCCATGCCATCGGAGTAATCACGATCCAGCTTCCGATTGACAGTGACTAACACCACGTCATTGGCCCGCAAAAATTCTAGTGTGTCTTCGGGACCGTGAGTCTGCACCACCTTGACATCGAAGGAAGCCTTCAGCATGTTGCGGATCGCATTGAAATCAGGACCGCAATTTCCGCAGTCAACAACGGTCTTGGTCATAAGGCGAAATACGCGGTTTTAACAAAGGTTGCAGGGGCAGGAACAGTAAGCCGCCAAACGGCCAAAGGCTCCTCGCTTTCACCAGAAAGCATCCAGGATTACTCGTCGTACGCGATTGCGAACAGTTTGTCCTTGGTGCTGATGAAAATCGTACCGTTGGCGGCCACGGGTGTACTGTAAATGCTACTGCCCATGTAAATCTCCGCAATGGGTTCGGAATGCTCTTTCCCAAGTTCAAAAATCGCGACTTCCCCGTCTTCGTCACCGATGTAGACGTGTCCATCAACGATCAACGGGCTGCCCCAAGACTGCGCCAGCATGTCATAGGTGAAATGCACAATCGGCTGGCCATCGGGAGTTCCTTTGGCGTCCAAGCAATGGACGATACCCGACAAGTCAGCGACATACAGCAAATCATCTTTGATTGAAATCGTTCCGATCGTGCGATGCATCTCCTCCTCGAAATCAATGATTCCATCGTCGTTTTGGTCGTACTGATGGTAGTGCCAAACAACGGCGGAGTTGGGATTATCCACAGCAACGTCACCCTCCTCCGGGATCACGGCTTGAATCCGTCGATGTTCCAGCGGAACCCGTTTATCGCCTTCGACCTTCATCGCCAATTGCGGACTGACATCGCCGCGTTTCGTCGGATCGATACACCACAGATGGCCCTCCCCTTCCCCATGTTCAGGGTCTTGGCCGACAGCGATGTAAACCAAGTCGTCATAGATAACCGGGGTGCCGATGATGTTGTTTCTGGTTCCTTGTCCTCCCAGAATCCATTTTGATTCTTTGGGATTACAATCAAATTTCCATAACAACTCGGGCTTTCCGTCGACACCGCGATCAGCGCGAAAACTATACAGCCAGCCGTCACCACCGGCGTTCAGCACTTGCGGAACCCCCCCCAAAACCGCAACGGTTGGACTGGACCATTGTCCATGCAAAATGTTGGTTCCAGGGGAAGCATCCGCCCACAGCAACTTGCCTGTGTTTTTATCCAAGCAAATGAAACTGGGGGCCGATGGGGCGGGTAAGTTGATGTGCGATTCATCCAGACCATTACTGGTGTTAACGAACAGCAAATCGCCGTAGGCTGTTACCGAACAGGAACACATGTTGTGCTGGCTAACCCCCAAAGGTTCGGCCATCATATCGAAAATCCAAATCACATCGGCCTCCTCTTTGTCCTCGATCGACAGCGTTTTGAAGACCGAAAGACGCGGTCCGGCGATTCGCAGTTGCAGCGTCCGGTCGATTCCGTTGACCGTTCCCGTCAGTGTCCATTTTTTCCCCTCCTCCTGGACCTCGATCTTTACGTCGCCCTCCAGACCGTGACCCTGCTGGGACAATCGTTCGGACAGTGCCGACGAGACTTTGGTCTCGTTAAGTTGTTGGACCGTTTCTTCATAAGCCTCCTCGGCACGCTCCAGGTCAGCGACGCGGACGACTTCGTCTTTGACCGGTCCTGCATCCACTCCGTCGTGAAAGCCCTTGGTTGAAAGGCAGCGTACCTCTCCGCGACTGGTCACAAACCACAGTCGGTCGCCTTCAACCAAAGGCGAGCAACAAATTCCCTGTAATGGCCAGTCGTGAACT
>SLFV01000339.1 GCA_007124075.1 Roseimaritima sp. | reverse complement strand
CCGGCAATGCTGTCAGTATGCTGGCTGGCGGAAACACGATTGTGGTCAATCCCCATCCATCAGGAAAACGTGTGGCCGCCGAAGGGGTACGTCGGTACAACGAAGCCATCTATCGCGAATTTGGGGTCGATAACTTGATCTGCGTGATTTCCGAGCCGACATTGGAATCGGCCAACGCTTTGTTTTCACATCGGGATGTGGGGCTGATTTGTGTTACCGGCGGTCCCGCTGTCGGAAGCGCTGCATTGCGGAGTGGAAAACGGGCCATCGTTGCGGGGCCGGGTAATCCGCCGGTTGTGGTTGACGAAACGGCTGATCTGGACAACGCTGCAAGATGCATCCTCCAGGGCGCGTCGTATGACAATAACTTGCTGTGCATCGCGGAAAAGGAAGTTTTTGTGGTGGACCGTGTGTTCGATGACATGCTGGAAGCTATGCGCCGAGCCGGTGCGGTTCAACTGGATTCCAACCAAATCGCGGAACTGACACGTCAAGCAATTACCAAAGTTGGCGATGATCAGCACGATGCGGCAGCCAAGGATTTTATCGGAAAGGATGCTTCGGTTTTGGCCGCGGCGGCAGGCGTGCGGGTCCCCGACAGCGTGGAGTTACTGTTCGGAGAAACCGACGAACAGCATCCCTTCGTTTCGGTGGAACAGATGATGCCGTTTGTTCCTTTTGTCCGTGCACGCTGTATCGACCATGCGATTGAGCTGGCGAAGAAATACGAACATGGATTTCGCCACACCGCGATTATTCACTCCCGCAACGTTCGCAACATGACCAAGATGGGCCGCGCCTTGGACACGACGCTGTTCGTGAAGAATGGCCCCTGCATGGCAGGCTTGGGACTCGGGGGCGAAGGCTATCTGTCGTTTTCGATTGCTGGTCCGACGGGCGAAGGGGTCACCACCCCGGTGACGTTTACGCGCGAACGACGCTGCAGCATGATTGATGACCTGAACGTTGTCGGCAGCCCCGATTCGCTATAGGAGCCGCTACCATGCAAACCGCGCGTGTTCTCGGCTCGACTCGTGCCACGATCAAACATGCCAGCCTGACGGGAGAACGGCTGCTGATTGTTCAGCCGTTGGGAGCCCATGCATCTGCCGACGGTCCTCCACTGCTGGCTATCGATCACTTGGGAGCTCGGAAAGGCGATCAGGTAATGATCACCAGCGACGGCGCGCACACCAAAGAACTGCTGCAACATGATCGGGCTCCCGTTCGTTGGTCGGTAATTGGGCTGCTGGATCTGCCCGCAGACTGAAATGTCGATGATTAGCCTTTCTGTATTTTTGAACTGTTGAATTACCCCCTTTCTGCGTTGATGTCCAGACCTGAATCCACGATCGATCCGCAACTGATCGAGCGACTAACGGTCGCGGTGATCCAGCGATTGCGCGCCGACCGAACCGAGAAAGACAACGATCCGCGACGACTTTTAGTAGCCGATACACAGACAACCATCACCGAGGCGGTGACGCTGAATCAACGTGTGATCGCGGTTGCCGACATTGAGCGTTTGGAAGCAGAATCCAAGCTTTTGCTTGCAGCTCCCGGGGCTGTCGTCACCCCTGCGGCGTTGGACGAAATACGCCGACGTGGTCTGCGGATGCAGCGAACCGAGCAAGGCGATCTAGCGGGGTTACCATCGTCACAGCCGTACGCCGCTGCGACGCAGGCCGTGGTTTGCATTGCCGATTCCGACCAACCGCTGCGGGCGACGGCTTGGCAACGCCAGTTGTCACTGCGTGGTTTGCAGACGGACATCATCGCGATGGAAGAAATCCAGCGTCGACTACAAGCCGATGCGGGGCAACAGGCGATTATCTTCTCCCATTTGCCTGCGGTGCTTGTCTGCCGATTCTGTCGCTGTGCTGAGATTCGCGCCGCATCGGTAACCTCCGTTAGCGAGGTGTCGAGAATTCAAGGGGCGATGCAGCCTAACCTGTGGGTTTTGGATACCGAACGCCTGAGCTTTACCAACGCGATTGCCACGGCCCTGCAGTGTGCCCGCCTGCGGCCTATGGGGAAAACGACATCATGAAGATCGCACGAACCATCGGAACCGTCACGCTCTCCCGCAGCCATCCGGCTTTGGTGGGAGCACGGCTTCGCTGCGTCGAACAATTGGAACGCATGGACGCGATCAACAATCCGGTTTACGGCGGAGACACGATTGTCGCATGGGACGTGGTGGCCAGCGGCGTTGGCGATCGAGTTGCCATGAGCGAAGGCCCGGAGGCGGCTCGCATTTTTTATCCAACCAAAGTGCCAATCGATGCATCGGTGGTCGCCATCTTGGATCATTTTGACACCTAAATCCCTTTAATTTTCCGCAACACTGAAACGCTTCAACTTACCATCAACCAAGAGTAACCTGCGATGCAAAACCTCCATTCATTGAAACAAGACATCTGCGAGATCGGTCGGAGGATTTACAACCGTCAATTTGCTGCCGCCAATGATGGCAATATCACGGTTCGTGTCAGCGAAAATGAATTCCTGTGTACGCCCACGCTGCATTGCAAAGGCTTCCTAAAACCCGACGATATTGCGTTGATTGATATCACGGGCAAGCAACTGGCAGGTCGCAAGAAGCGGTCCAGCGAAGCGTTGTTGCATTTGGAGATCTACAAGCAGCGCGACGATGTCCGCAGCGTGGTGCACTGTCATCCCCCACACGCTACCGCATTTGCAATTGCCCGCGAGCCCATTCCACAATGCATTCTGCCGGAAGTCGAGGTCTTTCTGGGCGATGTTCCTATCACCAAATACGAAACCCCGGGGGGGCAGGCGTTTGCGGATACGATCCTGCCTTTTGTCGATAGAACAAACGTGATTAT
>SLFV01000118.1 GCA_007124075.1 Roseimaritima sp. | reverse complement strand
CGCGCGCATCAATCAAAACCGCCACCTGCTCCTGGTTCCCTACCGACTGGATCAGGCGAAAGTCACCCAGGTTGACTGTAATGACCAACACCCCCAAAGTTTGTTCGCGATCATCGGGATTAAAAATGGGCGTGCTGATCGCGACCTTCCACATGTTGGTGGATGTACTTTTGAACGCGGGTGATAAATGCGGTTGTTGTAGCGGGCGGATACTGTTGCTGGGGGTGTTGATCGGAAGGTCTTCGTGACCACCATGGAAGTAACTGCGGTAGGCGAAATTACGACCTGTGCTTTGGCCTTCCAGCGAGATTTCCGCGTCATACCCCATGCCAATGATCGTCCCTTGGGCATCCGCGATGAACATCGTGGACAACGTAGGGGACAATTCGTTTCGCAATCGAAGTTGACGATAGTGTTCGATACGGAGTTCCAAATATTGGTCAATTTGTAGGCGTACCGGATCGTGCAGGAACTGTTGACGAGGTTCATCCAGATCGGCGGTCGGGTCGGCAAGGCTTTGCAGCAGCGAGGCCAATTCAGGATCGTCCCAGACCTGCTGCAGCTTTGCCAGCAACCCCGTATCAGATGCTTCGTTAACAGCCACATCAAAATGGTTTTGAATTTGATTCTGTAGCGTGCTGGCTGCGAATCGAGCGGCAAACTGATTGCTGTTGTAAGACGCAGCCCGCAGCCCGTCAGTGAAACGTTTGCGGGATTGCGAGATGCTGCGAGTTGCGTAGATGCTGGTGGCCAGCAGCAACAGCAGGGGCCCGACGATGCCCAGCAACATGAACGGTCGTCGTGCACGTGCGGAATCGCGTCGATCTAGTGCTTCAATCACCTGCTGCACGTTAGCAAATCGATGCTCCGGATGCGGGGCCAAGCAACGGTCTAGAATTGCGCCCAACGCCCGATCGACTCCGCGACGCTGATAGTGTCCGCGCGGTGCCGGGTTGGTCTCAATCGCGTGCCGGTACCTTGTCAACCGCTGGGGCAACGTACCGGCGGTGTCCATGTCGTGAATCAAACTCTGGTCGCGGTGGGGGGCGCTCCCCGTCAGCATCCGATACAGAATGGCTCCCAAAGCGTACACGTCCCAGGATGCATCCGGAACCGCTTCCAGATCCGCTTGCTCGGGTGCCATGTAAAACAACGTTCCCAGGGCGGGCGTTTGCTCATTGGACATCCGGCTTTGGCCAAAGTCGGCAAGACGTGGGTCAAGGTCCTGGTCAAGCAGAATATTGGCGGGCTTGAGATCGCAGTGCAGCACCCCCTTGGCGTGGCAGTGATTCAGGCCAACGCAAATCCGACGAAATAATTCGACGGCGCGGCGAACCGACAACCGTCGCCGCTGCGTCAAAAGATCCTCCAGCGAACCACTGGGGACGTACTCCATAACATAGTAGGGTGGATCGCCATCCCAGCCTACCTCCAGGATTTGCACGACGCGGCGATCGGCCGACAATTGGACCAACTGTTTGACCTCCCGCGACAGGAGACGCCAATTCATGCCGCCACGGTGAAGATAAAATTTAACTGCGACCGGGCGTCCGGTGTTGATCGCGCGACCCACCCAAACCTGACCGAAGGCGCCCGCCCCCAAAAATCGTTCCAGCCGGTAACCTGGTATTTGGGACGGCGGGGAAGTAGCCTGCAGGCTAAGCTGCAAAGCTTCTTGCAGTTCGCTGTCCGATTGGTCCTGCGTAAAATCGTCGGCCACTCAATTCCACCGCGGAAGGGAAGGTTTTTAATGCGGATTCTGCGAAATCTGATTGGTACTATAACCATGAAGCGTCATTTGATCCTAGACCTACCAATCCTACCGCCGCCTACGTATTGGCAGCAGTTGGCCAAACATGCGATGACCGGAGGGCCTTGGTTTGTTGTGATGACCCGTTTCTTGTTGGCGCTGCTGTTATTTTGGTCACCGGCCCGCGCCGCGGCGCAAAACGACCAGTCGTCGTTGGGGACGGAACTACCGTTACGCGATTTCCGGCCCGAATCACAACTCCGGGTCCCGAAAACCAACGTTCAGCAAGCAAAATTTTGGGCCGTGGATGTTCACACGCATTTTCTTTTCCGGCAACGCCACAATCGTCAGGCGCTAGCGGACTTTGTGGAGTTAATGGACCGAAATCGGATTGCGATCTGTTGCAGCATGGATGGCAAATTGGGACCCGACCTTCAGCAACACCGCCAGTTCCTGTGGGCCGAACACGAAGATCGGTTTCTTATCTTTGCCCATCTGGATTGGCAGGGGGATGGGAACACCAACGATTCCGCAACTTGGGCTTGTAATCGACCTGGATTCGTCTCGCGAACGGTGCAGCGGTTGCGACAAGCCCATGCGGAAGGGGTCGCAGGATTGAAAATTTTCAAAGGTCTGGGGCTGGAATATCGCGATGCTCAAGGGCGGTTGCTGAGGGTCGATGACCCCCGGTGGGATCCGATCTGGAAGACGTGTGGCGAATTGGGGATTCCCGTGTTGATGCATACCGCCGATCCCGCAGCGTTCTTTTTACCGATCGACGCAACCAACGAACGCTGGGAGGAATTAAACCGACGACCTGAATGGAGTTTCCACAATCACGCCCCAGACGGCGACTATCCTGACCGTAACGCACTGCTGGCGGCTCGCAATCGTGTTGTGGCCAAGCATCCAAAAACAAATTTCATCGGTGCTCACCTGGCGGAATCAGGCGAAGACTTGCAGCGTTTGCGTCAGTGGCTGGACCGCTACCCGAATTTGTATGTTGATTTCGCCTCCCGGATTAACGAGCTGGGGAGACAGCCCTATACGGCGCGCGAGTTCCTGGTCGATTACGCAGATCGAGCGCTTTTTGGGACCGAT
>SLFV01000042.1 GCA_007124075.1 Roseimaritima sp. | reverse complement strand
GTCGCATAATACCAATAATACGTATCGCGTCGTGGTTGCTGCGGGGTTCCAATCGCGGGCAACGACTGCGCCAAATAATCCGCTCCGGAAATCATCGCTTGATCTTCGCGATGCATCCCTCCGTACATACGCATCAACAGCCCCACCGCAGTCATTGTTCGTGTGACCTGACGCCCATGCCGCTGCAGTTCGTTCATCGGAGCGTAAGGATTATACCGATAGCGATCGGCTTGACCGACGCCCTGTTGTGCGGCTTGCAGCCAACGATCCACCAAGTTGTAGGTAGACTGCGGCACCTCCAATCCGGCCAACTCCCCACTTTTCAACGCCATCATCATCCAGCCACTGACACTGGTATCGCTGCTGACCCCGGGTCGGTATCGCCAGCCACCACGTTGGGGATTCTGGCTGGCCACAATAAAATCGAGTGATCGCTGCGCCGGATCCTTCAGTTTGGGATCTTGTGTCATCCCATACGCTTCGCACAAAGCCAGGGCCGCGATGGCATGGCTATACAACCAAACATTCTGATTGCTCGTAGCGTCCTCCGGTTTGAACAGATCCCCATCGCTTTTCTGGTGCCGGAGCAAATGATCGATCCCCTTCGCGACTGTCGCCGCGTATTGGTGTTGGCGATGAGTATAACCCGCGCCCTGGAAAGACAACAAACACAGTCCGGTCGCCGCAGTGTCGCTCCGCAACAGCGTCGATTCGCCCGGTTGCTCGAGCGACCAATGTCCCTCGGGAAGCTGGAGTTTCGCCAAAAACTCCAAGGCCAACTCGATCGCCTCCTCCGTCTGTGGTCCAACCATTCCCGCAGCCGCCGGCGCCGCAGAGCCACTGGTCCGCAGGACCCGCCGCTGGAACGACTCTGCGGACGCAACCTGAGTCCCGGCGGGTTTGATCGGTCCTCCCACTTTTCGCCTGGTCGGTCGCCGCCCCAGGTCCAATGCGGCCGCCGGATCGGGGTCCGCAATCGCGGCCAACCCGGCTCGCGTGGCCGGCGTCGCGGCCAGTCCAGCCGGCCCGATATCCGCGTTGACAATCAGTGGCGAAGGATTACCGCCACCATCCCGCCCCAGCGCCGCGACCGTATCGGACTGCACCGCCCTTCGGCTCAGACCCTCGCCCTGATTCATCGCAGGTGCATCGGCGGAGCTTTGTTGACCGCCCGATCCCGCGACGCTTCCCTCCAACCCGCTTAGATTTGGCGGGCCGGTTGGCAGCGAGGGAGCATTAGTCCGGCTGGTTCGCGACCGACCGATCGGGCTGACGGCCTGACCTTCACGGACATGGGGCACCCCCGACAATCCGGCGACGGAGCGCTCCAGAGGCACCCCGATTGCCGCTGCTTCCGCTGGGGAAGGTACCCAGGTTGGGCCCGTCTGCCCCAGATCCGCCAGAGAATTCTCCGCCATCTCGTTGGCGCGGCTGTTTCGCGACGTTTCCCGTTTCAGCAGATGGCTGGCCTCCGGCTCCATACGAGCGACTTGATACGTCGGGACTGTCGGAGCCGCACCCGCAGGTGTGACCGGATTAGCGGACCGTTGCTGACGCAGACGTGGCGTCGGCGCGCTCGCAATCCCCACTCGCGGCAGTTCCTCGTTTCGCCGCAACTCCAATTCGGGTCTGGGTGTCGACGGCTGCACCTGGGGAGCATGGTTGGGCATTTCCAAAGCGGCGGATGATGCGGGAGCGCTACGTTGCAACGGGGCCACCTGATGCTGCTGGATCGCATTCGCCGCTTGGGGGGCGGGGACGACATTGGGCACATCGATCGAAGCGTCAACCTCGCGTCTGCGTTCCACCTCGCGGCGGGCCAACTTGGAGGGCGAATTCTCCGGTGCCGGGACCGCCTCCTCCGTCTCGCGTCGTTGCAACAACTGTTTCTGAAGCTCGGTTTCGGTTGGCGGTTGTTCGGTCGGCATTTCCAATTGTGCCGCCGTTTTCTCAAGTGGCGGCAACTCCAGAAGTTCCTGCGGCTGAACTCGCGATGCGGTCTGAACATCGACCGGTTTAGCCCAATCCGGCTGATGGGCATCTTGGTTTTGTTGCAAAAACAGATGTTCGGGCACCGTTCGTCGTACCGGAGACCGATCTTCCTTAACACCGGTAAATGGATCGGGCCAGTAACGGCTGAAGATCACAATGTTGACGGCGGCCAGGAGCAGCAGCAGATGAACCAGAATGCTGACCAAAAAGCCAATTTCCACCGACCGCCGCAGTAACCGTCCCGCCAAAAATCGCAGCACGCATGCGGAAACAATCACCCCGACCGCCAGTAATCCGATGTAGGTCCAAGCGTTGTGCAACAAGTTGGGATGCGAGAAACTAAGTCGTGAACCGATGACGTAGGCGACCAAGCCCCCCAAGGCGACCAGGGCGACATCGACCGGCCACATCCCTTCGCCGGCGGTATCCGCGCTCTCGTGTTCTTCCGGATGCCTGCGCATGGCTTAACGGCTGCTGGGCCCCTCCTGCGTTGTTACGGAGTAATTAGCAACGCCTGTGCGATTGCATAGATCCATTACCGAGACCACAGGTTGAAACGACACCGATTTATCGGCACGGATCACCACCGATTGGTTGGTCGGGTTATCCGTAACGGCTTGCTTTAGCAGATCTTCGATCGCGTCAAGCGACAACGGTTTCCCGCGCACAAAGGTCTCGCCATTTGCGTCAACATCGATCACAAAATCCTTGGTCTTTCCCGTCATTGGACTAGCGCTGGTGGCCGACGGCAGCACAATGTTCAGCCTTCGTTCCTCTTCCTCGAATTCGCTGGTGACCAAGAAAAAAATCAGCAATAAAAAGACGACATCGATCAACGGTGTCAGGCTGAGTGTGGAGGCGG
>SLFV01000324.1 GCA_007124075.1 Roseimaritima sp. | reverse complement strand
GACAGGGCGGTTAACAGCCGCCTGCTCTACCAACTGAGCTACAGGGGATCATCGCATTGAAATGAGACCACTCGATCGCTTCGACTATGACGGAGCCTCGTGGCTCTGCCTGCTGCTCGCTTGCGTTCGATTTGGGGGATTGTACTTGATTGCTGATTGGCTTTCAATATCGGTACGCCTTAGTCGAAGAGAAACTTTTTTCTAATTTGTTCAGGTTGTACGGGGAGGAAGAAACTACGATTAGACCGCTGCTCTCGAAAACACAAAGCTGACACCTTCGCTGATGAACACGGTATTCGCCAATCCCTTTCTCCGCGGCGGACGCGTCGTTGCAGCCTTCCAGGGCTGGACTGCCCTTCAGGCTTGCTAACGCTGGAGGTCGTGTTCCGAAATTTTTCGGTAGAGCGTTGCGCGACTAACGCCCAGCAGTTTGGCAGCTTCGGCTACGTTCTGATCGGTCCTTTGAAGGGCTTTGCGGATAAGTCGTTTCTCCCAGATATCGATTCGAAGCGTTTCCAACTGGCTGTTGCCGGTGTCACGCATCCCTAAATCTTCCGCCTGAACGGCTTCGTCGGCCATTACGACCGCACTGTCGATGACGTTGCGCAATTGTCGGACATTGCCCGGCCAAGGGTAACGCAGCATCGCTTCGCGTGCCTCGCTGGACAACTTCAATTGGGGGCGGCCGTGCTGCCGACGAAAATGATCGAAAAAATGATCAATCAATCGTTCTATATCTTCGTTGCGATCGCGTAGTGGAGGGACGAGCAATTCGAAAACACTGAGACGATAGTAGAGATCCTCGCGAAAACGCTTCTCCCTAACAAACTCAGCAAGATCCCGGTTGGTGGCCGCGACGACGCGCACATCGGCCGTCACCTCCTTGACCGCCCCTACGGGTAGAAACGGGTGCCCCTCCAGAATCCGCAACAGTTTGGCTTGCCCATCCAGTGTCAGTTCACCGATCTCATCTAAGAACAACGTCCCTGTGTGGGCCTGTTCGAACCAGCCAATATGGTCTTTTTCAGCGCCGGTAAACGCCCCCCTGCGATGCCCAAACAATTGACTTTCCATCAATTCGCTGGGAATCGCGGCACAATTGACACACAACAGTGGTCGGTTGGCACGTGGGCTGCCGCGATGTACCGCGCGCGCTACCAGTTCTTTTCCGGTTCCGCTTTCACCACGGATCAAGACGGAACCGTTTGCCTTACCAACCCGGCTGATTCGCTCCTTTAGCTTCAGCATGGGGCGACTTTGGCCAATCAATTCGTCACCATGCGCATTGCTTTCCGCCAAGCGTTGGTGGTCGTTTTGTAAGCTTTGGGTTTGCCGGATGTTTGCCAAGGCGGCAGCCAACAGTCGCGCCGCAGCGACCGTGAAATCAAAGTCCTTTGCATCGAAGCGTGATCGGCGACGGTACAGGTGCAGGACCCCCAGCACCGTCTGTCCTGCTGGCATAGGGACACAGATTGCGTCGGACCAGGTCTCGTAAACGCCGGTCCCACCGCGAATTTCGGGGCGTTCCTTGATCCAAATAGCCTCTCGGTTCTTGAGGACACGTTTGGTCAACGTCCGGCTGAGACGGACGGGGTCCTGGGCTTCGGGGGGAAAGACCCGTTCGGTCGTCAGTCGGCCATCGACCGATTCCCACAGAAAACCGATGGCGTCGGCACCGGTCCGAATCGCCAGAAGCTGTCCAGCTTTTTGGCAGACATCCTGGGCCTTGTCGGCGCGAAGAAGATCTAAACTTAAACGGTACAGATCGTGCAGTCGTTCCGAGTCCGTTTGATCGACAGGTTCAAAGCGGCCAGCCGAACCTGGGCTCGAAAAGTCGATGTCCGTGATTTTATAGTCCAACTGCACGGTTTGCGTGAGAGAATCCTCAAGCGGAATTTGCGGGTCGGCTTGGAGCAAATGCAGTTCGGTCCCACCGACCTGCACGACCGCATGGTTCATCAGCGTGGCGTGGTCGGTTTTTTGGCCGTTGACCAGCAGCCCATTACGGCTTTGGGTATCGCGAATCTGCCAGTGGTCTTCGTCGAAAAAAATGACCGCGTGAAACCGTGACGCGAGCGGATCCGATAGCAGGATCTCGCAACTTGCGCCGCGTCCCAAGTGCATGGGGCGCGCGGGATCCAAGACAAACCGTTTGCCGGCGTCTGGACCCGTTTGGATATTTAAAAAAGAATTCATGAAGACCGCTTTGGCTACCCCGATTTGTTCCCTTCGTGGTATTGTCTAGCCGCGAGCTTAGCAAAAAAAGTCGGACGACGCAGGTACGGTTGACGCGTAAACCAATCCGCGATCTGTTGTGGTTTGATCAACCGAAAAACATTCTTCCGAGTCAAATGCATGTGCGGAATCACGGGTGGGGTTTGGAATTGCCCTGAGTTAGCGATTGCGTCGCCGATGTTGCAGAGGATGACCGACGCGATAGCGCATCGGGGGCCGGATGACGAGGGATTTTACCGCGAGCAGATTATCAAGGATGCTGCGGGCCAGCGTCCGGGGATCGCCTTGGGGTTCCGGCGGTTAAGCATCATTGATCTCGTCGGGGCAAGGCAACCGCTGACGAATGAAGACGAATCGATTTGGATGGTTTTTAATGGCGAAATTTACAACTTTGCTACACTCCGTCGCCGCTTGGAGGGTAACGGGCACCGCTTTCGCACTGCGGGTGACGGCGAGTCGATAGTGCATTTGTACGAGGACTTGGGGCTGGACTGTTTTGCTCAGCTTAACGGCATGTTCGCAATCGCGTTGTGGGACGCCCGGCGGAGACGCCTGATTTTGGCTCGCGATCGCCTGGGAAAAAAGCCGCTGTACTACACGGTGCGTGATCAGCGTTTACTGTTTGCAAGCGAG
>SLFV01000499.1 GCA_007124075.1 Roseimaritima sp. | reverse complement strand
TACAAAATCTATCAGATCATCCAGCCCCTTAACCCCGTGGTACCAACCGGGCATCGCTGGCAAGACGCACACTCCCGCAGCGGCCAAACGCTGCATGTTTTCTAACTGAAAGGCCGACAACGGGGTCTCGCGGGGGACTATCACTAAAGGACGACGCTCCTTCAGATGCACCTCCGCGGCACGCTGAATCAGATTGCTGGCTGCACTTCGCGCGATCGCACTAAGCGTGCTGCCGCTACAAGGACAAATGACCATTGCATGCGTCAAGAACGATCCGCTGGCGATCGGTGTCATGTAATCTTGATAATCGTGATAGATAATGCTTTCCGCAGAAAGTGTAGCCCCACTATCTTGGTTGGGGGCATTCTCGTCCGCATCGCCAGCCCAGGGGGGACGGCAATTCAGCAATGCGGCCAGGTCTAGCTGCCGAAGATTCAGGGACAACCCTAATTCCTGCTTGATCACCGCCGCCCCCGAGGGGCTAATTGTCAGGTGAATCGTGCATTGGTGATAAGTCAAGACTTGCAATAAACGGACCGCGTACATCACTCCGCTGGCCCCGGTGATCGCGACCACCACGGGGGCACGAGCGTCCCGAGACGGCTGGCCGATCATGGTTTCCTTCCTTGATAAATGCTGGCGATTCCGCAGGTCAACGGCCGGACCGTGGTGTCAACCAATCCGGCCGCCCGCATCCGCTGCAGAAGCGCCTCGCCCGAAGGAAACTGACCAACCGATTGCGGTAAATACTCGTAAGCGGATTTGTCATTTCTGGCCATCCATTGCCCAACCCTGGGCAACACATTCCGAAAATAAAATCCGTATAGTTGTTTGAATCCAGGCCAGGTGGGCGAACTGAATTCAAGGACCAAGACCTGACCCTGAGGCTGACAAACGCGAACCATTTCACGTAACCCATGATCGGTGTCCGCGACATTGCGCAGCCCAAAAGCAACCGTGACGCACTGGAACTGATCGTTGGGGAAGGGAAGCGACTGGGCATCGGCTTCCAGAAAAGGAATGCGGTGACTCGAGTCCTTGTGTCTCGCGATGTGCAACATCTCGTAGCAAAAATCCGCTCCCCAAACCTGCACTTTTCCGGCAAAAAACCGGTCCATTGCCAACGCCAAATCACCGGTTCCTGTACAAACATCCAAAATCGGGCTGCCGTTACGTAAATGCAGCGCCGCGACGGCTGAGGCTCGCCAGCGTTTGTCGATGTTCAGCGACAACAGATGATTCAAGGTGTCGTATCGGGGTGCGATCTGGCGGAACATCTCACGCACCCGAACCCCGCTTTTATCCAGCGGAACTTTCGAACCAGGAGTCGCTGCGACGATGGATTCAGGTGGGTTTGCCATGGTTTGTACGTTGAATCGACTCCCGAGGGTCTGATAAAGAAAGGAGCCGAGTTCTCTTAGACCTTTTGATTGTCCGATGACTTGGCGAGGTATCCTCAGGGTCAGCCCCGCTCTCTCTACCCGCCACTTACAGTGAAACCGCATTCAAGCGGGTGGCAGCAACATGGAAGTTGCTCCGAATCGCCTGGCGAAGGGTTGCCCTTCCGCTTAACCTGCGTTGAATTGTCATCCTTGAAACGCTGATTGACAACTCCACTTGACAATCGTTCAGGATCAGTGGCTTCTCAGGCATCCCGATTGTGCCAACTTGAGCTCTCGGGAAATGCAGCTCGTAATCGATTCCCCAGTTCATTGCACCGCGGGTACCGCTGCCCTTCCGCAGGAAGGTAGGCATTCCAAATTCCGGCCGACGTCCCCATCAGTAAGATTTCCTGAGCACCGCCAAGCTCGGCGGACATCAGGGGGCGGTGCGTCCAGCCAATGCCCAAATTGGCGGAGTACGCCCGAACCACCCCCTGGGAGACTCCTGACAAAACACGATCCACCGGGGGGGAAATAATCTGCGCTCCATCGAAAATGGCCAGATTCGCGACGCTTGTCTCCGTCAGACTACCGTCGTCGTCGACCAAGACTCCCGCAGCATTCGGGAATGCTTGGTTCGCGGCCAGATCGGCAAGGTAATAATGCAAGCGGCAGCGCACCTTGATGCCTCGTGGCCAAGCCTCCGCACTTGGCTGACGGACATCCGTAACGACTATCGCCTGTCCATCGGTGTGCAACGATTGAACGTACGATCGCTTTAACGGACGACCATATAGGCCGACCGTTGGGGCAGACCCGGGGTTCAGCGGGCTGTCAGCCGCCGCGTTCGGCCCCCAACCTTTCCGCCCAGGTGTAACGAACAAGGTGATGCTGGCCTCGCCCTGTTCTTTGACCCAAGCGCGATTTCGGTCGCACCATTGTTCTAATAAATCCTGCAGTTCACTTACCGACTGGTTGATTTGCAGCACGCGCAACGATTCGGATAACCGCGTCAAGTGGGCATGAGGTTGAAACAGACGCCCCCCGTAGGTTCGCAATCGTTCTACGGCAGTGACCGCTTGGAGGAACCCCAGGTCCTCGATGTGTAAACCCCACTGATCAACGGGCAGCCAGCGGCCATTGAAGTATCCGCAGTTCTGTTCGGCGTCCTTCATTAGGGAACCATCAACATCTGAGATATCGCATGACCCGCCAGACATGGATGGCGGTAGTATTCCTCCTCAATGTGCCGTCGTCCCAGAGCACTGCTGCAGTTTTTTGACACCACATCCAATCGCCTGCCGTCGGTTCGCGGTGCGAATCCGCGCGGACCATTGTAACCCAAGGCTGCGGAACCACGGTCCAGCAGGGGATAACGCCGCAGGACGGCATCGGATTCGTTGTACAGAACAGTCAGATGTTTCAGATTCCGTGTAGCGAGACCATGCCGACCACCGGTCCGTAACCAATCTTCGCCGATTGCGGGTGCCAGCAG
>SLFV01000128.1 GCA_007124075.1 Roseimaritima sp. | reverse complement strand
TCGGCTGCCGATGCTATTCAGCTCGGCAGCCTTCCCAATGCGGCGGCGGTGTGCTTTCGCACGCGCTTTGCTTACACTTCAGTTCTTCCGGTCACGTTGTCAATCGATGTCGCGAGATTCCGGCATGACATTATCGCCCGGAAGTTGGTTGGTTAGTGCTACCAGTTCGTCAAGACGTTGATTCAGATCGGGTGTTCGACCGTCAACCGCCTCGCATTCCGAACTGATCTCACTGGCCAGCGAATGTAACTGCTCGTAGATACTTGTGTGCTCACCGGTGGGTCGGTGACGAAGTTCGTCAGGATTCAAATCATGCACGACGGCCCACAGCGCGTCGGCTGGTTCTTCGGACTGACGCGCGTCTTCAGTACATTGGAGCACCATCTCCTTGACCTCTGCAACAAACATATCAGGATCTCTTGAATGATCGACCAGATCCCCAGTCCCGCATCCGGCCGAGAACAGTAGTAGTAGCAGGCAAACTGTTATTCGAATCATCTCAATCCTCACTTTCTAGCATTTAAGGGGGTGTCGACTCAGAGTTGCTTGCAACGCGACGGTTGGGCGTTTTCAAGTCGCGCGGCGATCTGGCCTTGCGATGCCTGTGCCAGCATCAGCACCCAATTTCGTAGGCTGATAGTTTCGGCGACAAACTGGACCGAGCCGTCACACATGGCCACGTGCACACCTCCGGGATGTCTGCTGCGCGCCGTCTGAAAGCCGCGACTTCCGCCGCCGGTACATCGCAGTTGCCGATCGGGGCTTGCGGGGCTGCTGCATCGGCCAGGGCGATCGCGACAATCGTTATCCAGCGCATTTGCGTTGGGCGTTAACATGTAGGTTAGATTCGACGGCCCACCACCACAGATATAAGTGCCGACTGCGTAAGCCCAAGCGCCGCGCGAGTCCCGTTCCCGCTCTCCAGCGATTAGCTCTGCGATCATTACGACGTTTGAGGTGCCGTCCTGGACGGCAGCGAAGTTCTCGCCATGCGAGAAGTAGCGAGGAAAACTGAAAGTGAACGGCCCCCGTAATCCTGGAGTGCTTTGGTTTCCCCAAGAAAAAGCTTGTGTTGCGCCCGCATTCACCGCAACGTTGATCCGGGGCATCGGGGGCTCCGAACTGGAGCTACTCTTGTATGGCTCCTTCCTGCCAGAGTCGCTAGGGCATACGAGGCTCGGCACCCCAGTTGAAACGGCTTGAAACATCTGCGGGTGCGATGCTCGAGTGTCTTTGATTCTGTACCATTGGCCATACCGAGGCAACTCTTGCACGCCAGCCCAATATAACTCAGAGAGCGGTTGCTGCTCCAAGAACGGCAGCGTCGACACAACCCAAGAATGGGCACTGCTGCTACTGCTTGGGCTGAAATAGCCATTGGCAACCCGTCCGTCTCGAATTCCTTGGTTCCAACGGGTTCCCGGTGGCGGTAACGACCCGAACGTGTCGTGGTAGTTATGCAAAGCCAGCGCGGCTTGCTTGAAGTTGTTAGCGCACTGCATCCGCCGGGCCGCCTCGCGAGCCGCCTGCACCGCAGGCAACAGTAATCCGACGAGAACTCCAATAATGGCAATCACGACAAGCAGTTCAATCAACGTAAACGCTGATCTGCACGAATTATTTCGATTCAAATTCATTTCATTCTCCCGCGCGGTTCGTGAAAAAACACTGATATGCGGCTAGGCTAACAGTCTTGTGTTAAGAACGTGTTAACGAGAGGTGAATTTGGTGTTAACCTTGTGTTAAGATGAGATTAGGCGCAGCGGTTGACCGCGAGGTTGGCGGGCTGAGGTTCCACACACTGATCAAAGGCGGCAGTTAGTAATCGCCGATTCGAAAACGGCTGACGCCCCCAATGCTTCCAAGCGTTCCATGGCATCGATCACCTGATCGCGTTTAACCATTGCGCGCACAGAGCACCACGCAGGGTCTTCTAGATTTCCGATGGTGGGCGAATGAAACCCAGGGGTGATCTGTTCGGCTTCTGGCAATTTTTCCCTGGCAATGTTGTATTCCAACAGTGAGTAATCACGAGCGATCGTAACCCCTTGCAGACGTCGCACGATGCGGTCCGCCGTGGCCGGATCGCAGCAGGAGTGGCTTTGAATCAGGACGGTTTGATAGTCCCCGATTTCTTCCAGGATCCGCAACCGATTCGCCGCTAGCGTACTGCCGGTTTCGACTAGGTCCACAATCGCCTCGGCGACTCCTAGCTGAATCATCACTTCCACGCTGCCCGAAAGCGAAACCAGATGGGCTGTCGCACCGGCAGCTTTCAGGTGTTGATCGGTTAGATGCGGAAAGCTGGTGGCGATGGAGACCCCGTGCAAATCGGCTGCCGACTGAACGTTGGAATCGATCGGGACGCAAATCGCCAAACGGCAGCGGCCGACCCCCAACTGCATCCGGACGTGGGTGCTGTGCGACGGTAGATTTGCTTCGGCGACTAAATCCTCGCCGGTAATCCCCATGTCGATTGCACCTTCGGCGCACAGCGTGGGAATATCATCGGTCCGCAGGAAGGTCAAATCAATCGGCAGACCGCTGACGCGGGCAAACAGCCCTCGGTCCTGACGACGAAATCGCAGGCCTGCTTGTTTCAGCAGTTCACCGGCCAGTTCACTTAAGCGACCTTTGCTGGGAATTCCGATCCGTAATTGGCGAGATGGGGAGGTAACGTCCGTCACTGCGGTGGTGTCTTCCGATTAAATTGTAAATTAGTTCTATTGTTCGGGTTCGATACGGCTGCTGGGTAGGTCGTCCGACCGGGTTCCACGCTGGGCTTTTTCGACCAGTCCCGAGGTTCCCTCACGTCGTTGCAATTCCAAAACCACTTCCTGGATGTCGACCCCGCGCCAGGCCAGCAAGACCATCGTGT
>SLFV01000110.1 GCA_007124075.1 Roseimaritima sp. | reverse complement strand
CTCTCCCGTCCCCGTTTCGCGGGGACGGGAGAGACGGTAATTTCTCGCCTTTTAGCCGCTTCTGGTTGCTCGCCCGGCGATGGCTGCCATTACACGTTCCGTCGTCCGGGTGTGACCAGGTCATCCTGATTACCAGCCTGTTCCAGTATCTCATTGGTGCTGGTTTCGTCTACCGCTTGGCAAGTTGCGGTCAATTGGGCGGCTAAATCGTCCAGCGGATCTTCCCATTGTTCGGGTGTTGTTTCGTTGGGAGGAATGTTGGCCATCTCGTCAAGCAGTAAGATCATTCGCAGCAGGTGGCGAAATAAAATGCCTTCCTCTTTCTGCAGCTTTCGGGTGGTGACGAACTTATTAAAATCCCCGCCAAATTCCAGTAACTCGCCGACAATCCTTACTGGGCGAATGGACACGTCATGAACACTGGGGTAATCACTCTGAAATAGTCGCAAAATCTTCTCCGCAAGCGTCAATGGCCAAACCCGTTCCTCAAACATCACTCGTCCAAACCCACGATTTTCCACGTCTTCGTCATCCTTGCCCGCAGTCCCTAGTTCCTCCGACGTTGCCAGGCCCTGCTGCAACAATAGGGGATCCAGGCGTGCCTGCGCCAGGGTTCCGGCTGGCAACTGATCATAACGAGGTACGCGGACGAGTTTTGCCACCGTGCCGGGAACCTCCAGGACGCTTTCCAGTGCCTGAATTCGCTCCTCGGGATCAGCGATTGCTAACTGATCGGCCAGGTATACTCCATACAAAGGATGGATGCTTCGCAGTTGGACCAGCAGGGGCAGCCGCGCTGTCGGATCCGCACGATCGGGGCGGTACTGGTCTAAATCGTAGGCATTCAGGTCACCGGCATCCGGCTTGCGCGAAGCATCTTCCGTTGCCGCGACCGCGTGATCGACGGACTGCGGCTGGGGTTGATCGGCTGGGTTTTGCGGCAACAGATGACCAAACAAGCCTGAAGGGGGCTGCGTGGTTTGGGGTGGTTCGCGGGACGACGTCGATTGGGTTGCAGCCGGATTGGTCGGACTCCCCATCGATTTGCGAAAACGTGGCTTGGGATCCAATCGTACGTAGCCGGCCCTCCAGAGGGTGATCAGCATGCGGTTGAGGTCTCGCTGGGCCAGTTCCAGTTCCTTGGGGGCCAAAAGGCGACGGCCGACAAGATCCCGGATTGGTTGGACGCTGGAATTGCGAGCCAGCAGATACGCCAGCAATCGCCATGGCAGGCGTCCACGGCTGGACAATTTTGCGGAAGGAGCGTCACATAATTGCTCGAACTGCTGCTGGGACCAGTACTGTTCGCCGCTGCGACGTTTGGGCATCTTTTTCTTCAGTTGCTTCTTCATTTTCAGCAGTCCGGGATCTTTGGTGTCCTCCGGAATCTGATCGTACTGTTTTTGCCAACGCAAGATTTTGACGTCATCTTCGTGTGCCAGCACATAGACAAAGCCTCGATCGTCATATTGCGGCCGTCCTGCACGTCCAAAGATCTGGTGGGCGGTAGCGGCTTCGACCATTTTTTTCTTGTCGCGTGGGCCTTTCAGCAACGTTGGCAAAACAACGCTTCGGGCAGGTAAATTGATACCAGCGGCCAGCGTTTCGGTGCAAACGCAAAGGCTCAGCAGTTTCTCCTGGAAGAGCGTCTCGACCAAGCGACGATAGCGTGGCAGGATCCCCGCGTGATGCACCCCCACGCCCCGCATCAGGATCGCCTTGAGTTTCGGTCCCGCGCCCGCTGCCATATCGATTGCGTTCAAACGGTCGGCCAGGGTCTGCTGTTGCTGTTTATCAATCAGTTTTTTGCCTTTAAGCATTTCCGCGACGGTCCAGCACTGAGCTCGATTGAAACAGAAAATCAGTCCCGGGGTTCGTCTTCGTTCCGCATCCCCGGCCGCCATCTGTTCCGAAAAATCGGCCAAAATCTGATCGTCAACCCATTCGAACTGCAGGGGGACCTTTCGCTCGGTCCCCTCGACCAGTTGGATCCGGCGTTGGTGGGCGCGAGACAACCACTGCGTGAATTCCAGCGAATTGCCGACGGTCGCACTGAGCAGCAACAAACGGATGTGCTCGGGCAACAAGCCCAGCGTCAGTTCCCACACCACCCCGCGTTCAGGATCGTTAAAGGAATGGAATTCATCCATCACCACGGCGGAGACACTGGCAAAGTCAAAGGCCTCCTGGTTCAGCAGCCGGTTCAGCAGGATTTCCGCCACGACCACCAATACGGGAGCGTTGCTGTTGACGCGGCGATTTCCGGTTACCAAACCAATTTGATCAGCCGAAAATCCCCAGCGGACTGCCGACTGACGCAGTTCATCCAGCTTTTGATCGGTCAGCGCGATCAGGGGGGTGGTGTAGTACATGCGTGTCCCGCTTCGCAACGCTTCGTAGACCGCCGCCTCCGCGATGAGGGTCTTTCCCGTCCCGGTGGGTGCCGAGACGAGCACCCCGGTGGGGCTGGTGAAATAAGCCAGTAAGGACTCCTCCTGAACAGGGTACGGATCGAATTCCAGAAGACCAAAGTATTCCTGAGCAATGACGTCGCGATCAACTGCAAGACCGTCAGTTGGGTGGGATTCGGGCACGCTTCATTCCTGTACAATGCGTCGGCAACGTTAAAAATTCGCATGTAGTCTAACGATTTTTGTGGCTCCCATCACAAATGTCGATTGCAGGAGAAGGCCCGTGGTGATTCAACAGGTCAAGCTGTTCAAGTCAATCGAAAGTGAACTTCCGGAACTGGAAAAGACAATCAATCGCTGGATCCATAAAAACCAAGTCAAGGTTCTATCGATCACTGGTAACCTTTCCTCTCACGGTGGCAGCGGTACCCCGATGAGTTCGTTTTCTTCATCGGAAATCCTTGTGAT
>SLFV01000540.1 GCA_007124075.1 Roseimaritima sp. | reverse complement strand
TTCCATATCAGTTTGTACTGTCCATCACGAACAACGCGCATCGGATAGTACATCTGGATTTCATGAAAAGTGTGCGATGCAAAAATGGTTTCCCAATGAGTCGCATCGGGATTGTCCAACAGATGCAACCAAGACTTGCCATGGTAACTGCGGAACTTGTGTCTACCGGCACGATTTTCATGGACTGCTTCCCCTTCGTTCTTCCAGAACTGATCTGGATCCACCCAATCTTTGGGGCCGTTGATTTCGTGGTCTAACCCTCCAGCGAAATCGAGTAACGAAGGGGTAATGTCAATGTGACTAACCATCGCATCGGTAACCACCCCTCGTTTTTCTACGTAGGGGTTCCGTACAACAAACGGAACATGCAAACCGGGCTCGTAAACCGTTGTTTTTCCACCAGAAAACGCCATGCCATGATCGGAGGTAAACACGATCATCGTTTTGTCATACAGATCGGCCTCCTTTAAGATTTGGACCAACCGTGCCAAGCCCTGGTCGATTCGCGAGCAAGCTTGGTAGTAATTCGCCAGTTCAGCACGTGTCTCCGGCGTATCGGGCAGGAAGTCGGGCACCGGGACTTCATTGGGGTCATAAAAGACTTCGGTGATCAACGGGTATGCCCCGCGATCAGGTTTATTGCCGAATAGATCGGGTTTCAATTCCAATTGTGAACTCTTGTCGACTCCGCCACCCCGATGTGGATCCGAAGTAGCAAAATATAAGAAGAACGGTCGCTCGTCAGCCGATTCAATGAATTCGCGACAATTCTCCGCCATTTGCACAGGGCTCCGCGGATTACCAGGCAAAAATTGTTCATATTGGTAAACTTTCCGCGGTGCAACATGATATTTGCCTACGATAGCCGTCCGATACCCAACTCGCTGCATGACGCGTGGCAAGGCTAGGCTGACAACATTGTGGAAGGATGCAAACTTGTGGAAGTGATGCGTGTGCCCGTACTGTCCATTTTTATGATTGTGTAATCCAGACATCACCACCGAACGGCTGGCGCTGCACGAGGCGGTGGTTGCATAGGCTTTGTTGAAAACGACCCCATCGGCTGCCAACGCATCAATTGCGGGTGTCACCGCTACCGGATCGCCATAACAGCCAAGCGTTGGGCTTTCGTCATCCGTGATGACAAAAATGACATTCTTTTCCGCCGCACCAGACGTTGGCATCACCAGCAATAAAGACGCAAAGCAACCGGACAAACTTGGCACAAAACGGAGGAAACGGGCAACACTCTTCATGCTGGATAACTCCTGAACGGACGATGGTCGATTTCCAATATTACCGCAACGATACCTGCGGCGACAAAGCAAGAGGGCCTGGGCGAACGACGGATACAAACCTAGCCCTCGCGACACCGCGCTGCAGCAACGTACGAGACAGGTGCCGCAGAGGTCCGGCATATCCCTCCAGAAGCGTCTCACCTAGCCCCGTTTCCGCGCTAGTATAGTCGAAGCACGGGCCCAATGCTAAACGCTCCCCCGCACGAAACAAACCGCAAGCAGCACTCGCTATGAATTCCTTCTACCGCCCGCGATACATCACACGTGGCCCGACCATCGGTCCAGTGCCGAATTGCACACGCACCCCCGGCCCCATCCTGCCACCGCGATTGACTGGCATCGGTCGTCGTGCGCGGTATCCCCCGTAGGGTCCGATGGCTGGCCCCGGACGTCCGTAATTCTTGTACTGTGAAGTGAAACGACGCGTTGCACCGGTTGTGCGGTAAACCCGCGTCAACACAATTTCGGCGGAATCAATCGCAGCAGCATGCTCCGCTTCGTGGCGTGGTATCGTCGCTACGAAACGATCGTCAGCCATTGAATTTTCCGATACTATCGCAGGTTGAACCGAATCCGCTGTCATGGCTTGGCTGGGATAACACGGAGCAAGCGGGACAAGCAGAAACAGCACACCAAACAAAGGACGTTGGACCAACATCGTTCAGGACTCCCAAAAAAACAGTTCAAAACAAGCAAAGGTTTCATTTCACGCCTGAAATACAGGAACGAAACCGAGAACCACAAATTCACAAACCGACCATTCCACGAGGTCCGAAAACATCACGAATGTCATATTCAGTGGAGTCAGTGGACCTTGAGCAAACGCCAAATCAATCGCTGAGCTTTGGTTTGACTTGCCTTTCCTATCCCGATCCCGTGCACCAGAAATCGCTGGGAGAGAAGTCAAGAAAGGCAAGCCACATCCGGCATTTGTTGGGCGCCAGTTCGTTGATGAACACCCGAAATGAGGGACCAGCCAAGCAACTTACGATAGCCGTGGAAACCTCATTATACGCCCAACTTGGCAAAATTCGTATTATTTGTGACCTGTTTAAGACGTTCACCCACTCGATCCCGTGCTTTTTTGTCGGTCCATCCACTATCTCTGTTTTCCTGGCCCAGCAACGTCGACTGCATGTGCTGCTGTA
The DNA here is from genome assembly GCA_007124075.1 of Roseimaritima sp. Lineage (GTDB taxonomy): Bacteria > Planctomycetota > Planctomycetia > Pirellulales > Pirellulaceae > Roseimaritima. Next base: position 438 of record SLFV01000540.1, on the reverse strand, counting down.
ACTGCTGCGGTGGTAATCATTGTTTCAGAAGGACGGCCAGACGCCCATGATTGAGGCCGGGGGCAAAGTTGGTGCTGAGTGGAGACGGCGGGTTCACGCGGCCCCGGATCGGTTGCACCTCCGATTGGGCCTGCCGATCCTTACAGCACGGCAGTATTGGACACCTGGTCCGCGCAGAGCTGCAGCAACACCGTAACCTGCGCGCCCACGCTGCGTCCCTGTCCCCAGCCACGGGAATCGGAGGTCGCACCGGGAAAACGAGCTTCGACGCCTACGAAGCCACCACCGCTTTCACGTGTTGTGCCGAACTCGAGAGTTATTCGGTTCCCGTTAGAGGCCGTTTCAGCGATTTGGTTTTCTTCCGTCTCGCAGCACCGCTCTCTGCAAGGCCCGCCAGGTTCCCTGCTGCGCCCGACGTTGCTTCGGGGCTTCCTTTCC